>NZ_AHVZ01000030.1:0-30175 GCF_000247495.1 Psychrobacter sp. PAMC 21119
AAATATGAACATATTGACAAGATTGCTGACGATGTTTGGCTAAATTTAGCCATTTTAAGACCACTAAATGTATTAATGTGCTAATTGATGACACGCCCTAAATCGTATTAATTTACGCTGGGACAGCACCTTGTGCCGCTAGCCACTGTTGAACTTCTTGAGTTTTAATCGCTAGCAGTTCTTTATCACCACGACTTTCGATGTTTAATCTGATAAGCGGTTCGGTATTGGAAGCACGCAGATTAAAGCGCCACTCGCCAAAGTTAAGGCTCAAGCCATCAAGCATTGATTTGGTCGGATTTTCGCTGCTAAATTTTTCCTCAATAGCGCTAATAATCATTGGCGCATCATGAGTGGTGAGACGAAAATTAAGCTCGCCTGAACTTGGATAAGCTTGAATATAGCCGCTGACCAACTCAGATAGCGTCTTACCGGTGATAGATAATAGCTCAATCGTTAACAGCCAAGGAATCATGCCGCTGTCGCAATAGAAGAAGTCACGGAAGTAGTGATGGGCGGACATCTCGCCGCCATAAACAGCGCCAGAGTCACGCATGACTTGCTTAATAAATGAATGTCCAGATTTACTGATGACAGCCTTACCGTCATGCTCTTTAATCACCGCTTCAGTATTGTAAATGACACGTGGATCGTAGACGATTGACTCACTTGGATATTTGTTTAAAAACGCTTGTGCAAGCATACCGACGATATAACTACCATCGATAAATTCACCATGTTCATCGAATAGAAAGCAGCGGTCAAAATCGCCATCAAAAGCAATACCAAGATCAGCTTTATTTTCCAAAACCGCGTGTTGGGTTGCCACTCTATTGGCTTCAATCATAGGATTGGGGATGCCATTAGGGAAGCTGCCATCTGGTGTATGATGCAGTTTAATCACTTCAATTGGCGCGCCAGCTTGTGCAAGCTTTTCAATCAATAAATCAGCCACAGGGCCCGCACTGCCATTACCTGAGTTAATTACTAATTTAAGCGGTTTGAGTTTATCAGTATCAATAAAAGTCATGACATGATTGATATACGCACTTTTATCAGTTAATAACTGCAATGTTCCTGATCGGTTTTCAGCGGTAAATTGCCCAGACTCTGCCAATGCCTGAATCTCTGCCAGACCATCATCAGCACTGATTGGTTTTGAGTGTTCCTTAACCAATTTTAAGCCATTATAGTTAATAGGGTTATGACTGGCAGTGACTTCGATACCACCCAACGCCTGATAATGACTGGTGGCAAAATACACTTCTTCTGTACCGCTCATGCCCAAGTCAATCACGTCGACACCAGCATCAATAATGCCTTTGATAGCTGCTTGTTTTAATTGCTCGCTTGAATGGCGAATGTCACTACCAATAACGATGGCAGGTTTTAGAGTTGCCATATCATTGTCATGAGCCTCAACCGCCGCACTATAACGCTGAGATAAAATCTGTGCAAAGGCACGACCAATACGATAAGCGATGTCTTCATTTAGATTTACTCCTAGCTCGCCGCGAATATCGTAAGCTTTGAATGAATCGATAATAATAGGGTTGAGTTCAGTCGCTGGCTGGTAGCTAGTGGTCGCAGACGTAGACATAATGATAAAATTCCTTATGCTAAAGCAGTGATAAAGTAATGAAATGGACAACACAATTATAAGCTAATAAGCGTTCAATGCTACACTAACGAGAAAATCGTTATGAACTTAACTATATTCTATAGTCGATACTAAATAAAATGGGTACACGACATTATGATGCGTGACTGGCACAAACTTTTCTTGCTTGCTGTGCCTACGCAGACAGGGGCTACGAAAAATTTATACCAGTCACGCTGTCTCTTTTTTATATTGACCTGACTATATCTAATAACAAACGAAAGTGTAAGAGTATCCCTCATGAGCAATCAAGACAATAAAATAGCAGCGCCTGCACCAGTACAAGGAACGCCAACTGCCAGTGGTGAATTAGACGATTTATTGGCTTTGATGGCACGGCTACGTGTTGACTGTCCGTGGGACAAAAAGCAAAGCAATCACAGCCTCATTCCTTATGCAATCGAAGAAGCTTATGAGCTAGGCGAAGCGGTACAAAGCGATGATGATGAAGACATAAAAGGCGAGTTAGGCGATGTGCTGCTGCAAGTGGTGTTTCATTGTCAGATGTATGCGGAGCAAGGTCGCTTTGATATGAGCGATGTTATCGCCACTTTACAAGAAAAGCTCATTCGTCGTCATCCGCATGTGTTTGAGGCTGAAACCCTTGAAGATGACGCAGCGGTAAAGGTACGTTGGGATGAGATTAAAATGGAAGAGCAGCAAGCGCGCGAGGCACGAGGTAAACCCAAACGTCGTCTAGACAATACCAAAGCGGGTAGTGCGCTCATGCAGGCACAAGATGTACAAAAGCAGGCATCAAAACTTGGATTTGATTGGGAAGGCGTTGCAGGGGCAGTGGATAAGCTGGATGAAGAGATTGCCGAGCTAAAAAATGAGCTGACGGATAAATCTGAAACTGAGGTCAAAACAAATATCAGAGAGGTTGAAAAGGAGCTGGGCGATTGCATGTTTGCCTTAGTCAATGTCGCTCGTAAATTGAACCTTGATGCAGAAGCAGCAACGCTGACGTGCGTGCATAAATTTAAGTCACGTTTTGGTTATATTGAAGCGCAACTGGCGGCAGCTGGCAAGCGTTTAGAGGACAGCGACATAACAGAAATGGATGCATTATGGGAAGCGGCGAAACGATATGAACGATCGTCATGAACGCTCATCCTAAAGTCTCGTTTACCAGTTTAGCCAAGACTGCTGTTTTAGGTCATGTTTTGGCTATTCTGATGCTTAACAATGCTAATGCTGCGCCCTGTTTTGACAATCCTCAAAGTGCTTATGAATATCTCTTATCGCAAGAAAATGCCAACACTCAAGCGCGTGAGCAATATACCGTGAATATCAATCGTGCCAGCGAAGGCGAGCTGGTTTCACTAAATGGTATTGGTAGTAGCAAAGCCCAAGCGATTATTTTATATCGTGAAATGTTCGGTAGTTTTAAGACAGTGGATGAGTTAGTAAAGGTCAAAGGTATTGGTGCAAAAACAGTTGAGAAAAATCGAAGACGTTTAAGTGTGCAGGATTAATGGCCGTGTTTTGCATTAATTAACCCTAATATTGACAAAATAGCACGTAAGTACATGTCATAACGCACCCAGCGCGCGCAAAATTTGTTAAACTAGTGAGTACATCCGCCTGATAAACGCTGTGTTCGTCAGGGGTGGTTAAAGAATACCGGCGAGGAGTAGATGCATGGCCGAGCGTGCCGCCAAGCAGTTAGAACTGAATAAATCTGAATTACCCAATTCCATTACTGAAGTAATTGCCACCTTGACCCGAGCTGGGTTTGACGCCTATATCGTCGGTGGCGGCGTGCGCGATACCTTATTGGGTCTGCGCCCCAAAGACTTTGATGCTGTCACTGACGCCAAGCCGCATGAGATTAAAGACGTCTTTGGCAAGCGCTGCCGTATTATCGGTCGCCGCTTTCAGTTGGCGCACGTGTATTCAGGCCGTGAGCTGATTGAGGTCGCTACCTTCCGTGGCCCGCCAACCAGCAGTGGCACCACCAATCAAGATGGTATGATCCTGCGTGATAATGTTTGGGGCGATATCCAGCAAGATTTCTCTCGTCGCGATTTTTCGATCAATGCGCTTTATTATCAGCCACTTAAAGGTGTGGTTCATGATTTTTGCGGTGCGCTTGAAGATATTGATAATAGGATCATTCGTCTGTTAGGTCATGCGCCGGTTCGTATTGAAGAAGATCCAGTACGCTTATTACGGGCGTTACGTTTTAAAGCCAAGCTCGGTTTTGAGTTTGATGAGGCATTGTCTGAGCAATTTCATGATGGTAATTGGGCGCTGCTTGAGCAAATATCACCGCACCGTCTCTATGATGAAACGCAGAAAATGTTTACGGGTGGCTATCTTGTGCCATTGCTGCCGTTATTGTTTGAATCAGGTGCGATTGATAGCTTAATTATTTATCCGCCATCTGAGCCCAGTCCTTTAGTAAAACAAGTGGCCATCAATACGGATAAACGTATCGCGGCAGGCAAAAGCATCAATCCAGCATTTTTCTACGCAGCCATACTATGGGAAAATTACCTGCATCAGTTAGAAAAAGCCAAAAAGCGCAATATGCCATTTGCTGAAGCGCAGATGCATGCGGCTGGTAAAGTCATCGATCGTCAACGCATCAAGACCGCTATTCCTAAATTTGCAGAGCAGTTTATCCGTGATATTTGGATATTGCAGCCAAAACTAGCGGCTCCGCGTAGTAAACAAATCGTCCAGCTCTCTGAGCACCCACGCTTCCGTGCGGGCTTTGACTTTTTACTATTGCGCGAACAGTGCGGTGATGCTGAGCATCCGCTATCCGAATCGACCAATGATATGGGCGACTGGTGGCAGACGTATCAAACCTTGTCTGAACAAGAGCAAGAGCAAGCGATTGATGATTTCGATGAAAATATTCGTCGCGGTGCCTATAAGAAAGGGCAGCGAGGGCGCGGACGTAATCGTCAAAAGTCAGAGTCAAATATAGTGGATGAATCGATGTCTAATCAAAACAACACTAAGCGTAGCAAAGCCAATGGCAGCACTGAAAAACACAGCATTGAAAATCACAGTACTGAGAAAAACGGTCATGAACAAGCCGTGGTAAACGATTCGTCAAATATCCCCTCACGCCGTCGCCGTGCTGCTAGCCAATCTACTCCTGCCAAGCAGTTTAGTGGTAATAAAGATAAAGGTCATGACTCGCAGCAGGTAAAACAAGACAGTAATGAGCTTGCTCAGCTACAGCAGTTGTCTCTTGCTAATACCAGCAGTCAAACTGCAAATAAACGCCATCACTCTAAGCCTGCGCCATTGTTTGTCATCGAGCACGCAAACGTCGTGCCGCCATTACAAAAGCAGCTATCACCTGCTGATAAGCCTAAGCAACGTCCAGAGCTTGTGCAGAAAAAGTCAGCTACTAAGAATGCATCGGCTGATAAAGATCGACATAATCAGAATGCAAAAGCTAATAGTAACGCTGATCGCTTAAATAAGGCTCAGCAGCCTAAGGATAAACAGCCAGAGGTTACGTCACCTGCTGCTAATGCCTATCCTACCCGCTCGGTAGCAAGAACGCCTGCGCTCGTCACTATGAACAATGAGCCGATACCGCATAAACGCCGTCGCCGTCAGCCAAGTGTAGACAATACTAATCTTGCTGACAGCACCGAGAAGCAAGTAGCTGCTAATAACACCGATAAAACTGAAGCGAAGTACACCAAAAAAGCACCTAAGCCAGCAGCTCAGTCTACTGGTAAGGCTAAAAAAACAGTAGAACCTGCAGCAACTAAGACGGCAGGGAATAAGACAGAAACTAATAAAGCGACTGTATCTGCGAAAGCTAAAAAACCAACCAAAGCAGCAGAGGCTAGGTCTACTAAGAACAGTCAAAATGCTGATAGCAAATCGTTGGCTGGTCAAGTGAGCGACAATAAAATGAGCGATAATAAAGGCCCAGTACCATCGAAACGTCGCCGTCGCCAGCCCAGTACTGATAATGTCTAGTATTGCTGACGATGCGGATAATGTTAGTTGGGTAACCTGCTATGTGGGCTTGGGTAGCAATCTAACCAATGAGTTGGGTTCGCCGGTAGAACACTTACAGCAGGCATTGCAAGGGTTGCGAGAGCATAAGCAGATACGCGAGGTTAGAGCTTCCTCATTTTATGCGTCAGCGCCTATGGGGCCACAAGATCAGCCTGACTTCATTAATGCAGTGGCTGGTTTTAAGACGATATTGACCCCCTTTGAGTTGCTCGCATTTTGTCAGCAGCTAGAAGAGCAGGCTAAGCGGGCGCGCTTACGACGTTGGGGTGAGCGTAGTCTGGACGTCGATATTTTGTTATATGGCGACACACGAATTACCGAGCCGCAGCTAACCATACCGCATGCTGGACTGCTTGAGCGTAATTTTGTCTTATTACCGCTGCGAGAGTTAGCCTCAGCGCTCATCATTGATAGTATATCGATAGATGATTATCCACCTAGCAAAGATTGGATAGGGTTAAAATTATTATCAAGCGACTGATAAATTTTGGGTCATAGGCACGATAATAGTTAAAGGTATTTATAACTAAAGGCATTGAAGATTAATCGAGGGTCATATGACGACGTTATCTACTTTAAATAAATTCAAAAAAGACGGCACCAAGTTTACTTGCTTAACGTGCTATGACTCGATGTTTGCACGCATGATGGACAAGGCACAGATTGATACCATTTTGATCGGTGATAGTTTAGGTATGGTGGTACAAGGCCATGATTCCACCTTGCCCGTGAACGTTGATGATATGGCTTATCATACGGCCAATATTGCCCGTAGTAATAAATACGCACTGATACTGGCTGACTTGCCGTTTATGAGTTATGTGACCTTGCCAGAAGCGGTCGCTAATAGCCGTCGATTGATGCAAGCTGGCGCGCATGTGATTAAAATCGAAGGCGGTAGTGAGCTTTGTGAGCTGGTGACTACATTGGCGCAAGCAGGTACGCCCACTTGTGTCCATCTTGGCTTGACCCCGCAATCAGTCAATGTGTTTGGCGGTTATAAAATCCAAGGTCGCGGTGACGCAGCAGCTGATAAGTTGCTTGCTGATGCCAAAGCGGTAGTTGCCGCAGGTGCCGCACTTTTAGTATTAGAATGCGTACCTGCTGAGCTTGCAAAAGCGGTTACAGAAGCGGTTACAGTACCAGTGATCGGCATTGGCGCTGGCGCAGATACGGATGGCCAAGTGTTGGTCATGCATGACATGCTAGGCATGGCTCATGGCCGAGTACCGCGCTTCGTTCATGACTTTTTAACTGATGAGCGCAATAGCACGCACAGTATCGAAGGCGCCTTTGCCCTTTATCAGCAGTCAGTGCGCGACGGCAGTTTTCCAACCGAGCAGCACCAATTTAGCTAATTTTTTTAGCCAGTCTTAACGAGTCTTTTGGTTTTTACGATTATCAGTAGAAGAATATTTAATAATGCCAATCATTCATCAGCAGATTTCAGAGTTGCGCGCCGCTCTACAGCCTTATCGTGGTCAAAGAAATGATAAACCAGATAACGCTCAGCGTATTGCTTTAGTACCAACGATGGGCAATTTGCATGAAGGTCATCTTGAGCTGGTAAGCATTGCTAAGCAGCATGCCAATATTGTGGTGGTGAGTATCTTTGTCAATCCTACCCAGTTTGGGGAAGGAGAGGATTTTGATAGTTATCCACGCACCTTGGATGAAGATGTCGCTAAGCTAGCAACGGTTGGTGCAGATTATGTTTTTGCACCCAATGTCGATGAGATGTACCCGGTATTGCCACCATCGACCTCAGTTCTTGCTGGTGCCATTACCAATCAACTATGTGGTCAATCACGTCTTGGTCACTTTGATGGTGTTGGTATTGTCGTCTCTAAGTTATTCAATATCGTGCAGCCTGATGTGGCGGTATTTGGACAAAAAGACTACCAGCAACTAGCGATTATCAAACAGTTAGTACGCGACTTGAGCTATCCCATTGAGATTGTGGGTGCACCTATTGTTCGTGCTGCCGACGGTTTGGCGCTGTCTTCACGCAATCAATACTTGAGCGCCGCTGAGCGCAAAACAGCTCCCGTACTTCATATGGAGCTGCAACGCCTAGCACAGAAACTAGCACAGCAGTTAACGTGTAATAAGCAGGGCATGCAAGGGTTTGACGTATTACTAGCAGAAACGTATCAGCGTATTAGCGATGCTGGCTTCAATATCGACTATCTAGAAATAAAAACTGACCAGCTAGGGACTATTGATACTATTGATACTAGTGATAGTAGTGAAGCAAACGGTAATGGTAGAAGTAGCCATTTAATGATTCTAGTCGCTGCTTGGCTAGGACGGGCACGATTGTTAGACAACCAATTAGTGACGGTACATTAGCCGTTGTGACGTAGTAATTTGCTGGATGCAATGGACTAGGATGACGGATCATGGATGCAAACGACAGTAAGCAAATAGAGCAAGAAGTGGTGGCTGTAACGAACGATGAGCGGCTGAGCATTTTAGTCGTGTCAGGGCGTTCTGGCTCAGGTAAAACGTCAGTATTGAATATCTTAGAAGATTTAGGCTATTATTCTATCGATAATTTACCGTTATCATTGGTGCCTGATGCTGCCAAGAAGCTGGTCAGAGACAGTGGTATCAAACGCATCGCGCTTGGTGTCGATATTCGTACCCCGCGCGCTGACTTGTCTAATTTCGCTGAGACCCATGACGTTCTAGAACAGACTTATGGTAAGCAGGCTGTTGAAGTAGTGTATGTGACCGCGCAAGAAAGCACGTTGGTTGCACGCTTTAATGCGACGCGACGTGTTCATCCGTTGATGTCACAAGATGTTGACAGTGATAATGCTAGGCATATCGCCTTCAATCTACCAGCCGCGATCAAAAAAGAAGTCGAGCTGTTAGAGCCCATTGCTAGCCATGCTGATATCACAATTGATACCAGTATGCTTAATATCCATCAGCTCAAAGACACGTTGCGTGCCTATGTCGGTATTGACAATCAAATTGTCATTAATTTGCTGTCTTTTGGTTTTAAGTACGGTAGCCCAATTGATGCTGATTTTATATTTGATGTTAGGATTTTGCCAAACCCACACTGGAAACCTGAGCTGCGCGCCTTGACTGGCCTTGACTCTGAGGTCGACGATTTTTTTGCAGATTATCCAGAAGTGGTTGAAATGACCGATGATCTCGAAAGGTTTTTAAGCCGTTGGCTGCCTGATTTTTTACACAATAACCGTCATACCGTGACAGTGGCAATTGGCTGCACGGGTGGCAAGCACCGCTCAGTATTTATCACCGATAGTTTACAACGTCGTCTTGCCGATGCGATGCCAAACACTATAAAAGTGTTGGCGAAACATCGTGAAAAAAACCGTTGGTAGTTATTGGTAAACATTAGAATATGTCTTCAATTTAATTGATGGGCTAAAAATGGCTAAATTTTGCCAAACAGCGTCAAATAGTTGGTTAGTATCTCGATATTATCTGCGCTATTTTTCTTGTTTGACTGCAATTTGTCTTATTTTTATCGCCGTTTTTAGAATGAGGACACGCCCTAGTACTTTTATTATTCATTATTTTGGAACGCTTTTATGATTGACTGGTCAGAACATGATATGCGCGTCTCGCGCACAGAACTCAAAAAATCCCATGAGCGCTTACAACAGTTATCGATACCACTTGCCAGCTTGTCGAAAAAACAGCTGAAAAACCTGCCAGCCAGTGATTATTTTATGGCAGAGTTGATGGCTCTTGCGGATATCACCAGTGCCACTGCGCGTATTAGACAGACCAAGCGAGTCGGCAAATTGATCAGCGAAGAAAATCGCCATGAATTGGTAAAAGCTTTATTCGATGCCTTTTTTCCAAAAGAACAAGTCTCTAAAATAGAAAGCTGGTCCGAACGTCTAAATATCAATGATGAAGGCACACTAAAGCAGTTTGTCAAACAGTATAAAATTTCAGAGCGCAACAGTCTGTATCAGTTATTGCTTTGGATCGAATACGCCAAGCACACGCACGATGACGAGCTGATGATGGAGTCTAAAGAAGATTTGGCCAGCTATATTCGCGAAGTGACAATCTTATCGGATTTAAAAGGATAGTTGTCCTACAACAACTAATAGCGTTACAACGGTTGTCTGCACAAATACCAATAGATAGACGAAAAAGCCAATCTATCGAAGTCTAAACACAAAAAAGCCAATCATGAGTGATTGGCTTTTTTAGCGGCGCTAATACAGCCTAATTAAAGACAATTAACGTCATAGACATGCCTGTGTTTATTTTTTCTCAGCACGTACTTTGTCAACTAAGTAATCGACAACCTTAACTACTTTGGCGTCTTCACCCGTTACCACGTACTTGCCTTGTACCACAACAGCTGGTACACCCGATAGCTGATAACGCTTAGCGCCTGCTTGTGAGCGACCAATTTTTGTACCAACGGCAAATGAGTTATAAAGGCTATTGAATTTCTTTTGATCAACACCTTGAGCTGCATACCATTTGCTTAATGAAGCTTGGTCAAACAGCTTTTTGCCATCTTTATGAATGGCATCAAATAACGCATCATGGGTTTTGCTTTCATAGCCTAGGAGTTGAGCAGAATAAAAACCACGGGCACTGGCTTCCCAAACAGGGTTAAGCGCTGCTGGCGTTTTGAAGAATGCCACATCTTTGTCTTTGTTTTTTGCCCATTTTTCCATATGTGGATTAAGCGCGTTACAATGCGGGCAACCATACCAAAAGAATTCACGCACAATAATAGCATCACCGGTGATTTTTTCTGGATTGTCTAGCACGCGATAATCTTTTCCGGCGACATAATCGGCTGCTTGTGCGCCCATACTGGCGATTCCAATGGCGAAAGCCAGACCAGTCAATGTAATGACACGTTTCATACTTTTTCCTTGAGAGGTAGAGACTGAGAGTTTTAGGAGTTTCTATGGGTTTGAAGGTATAAATGACAAAGTGTCGAGTATAATCAACCTACAGTAGAGTACCGACTATAATAACGTAAAATAGGTGTGGTTGTGAACCCGATTCTTAACTAACGGTTGTAAACCTGTGAGCTATTATTTAAGGTATCTTACTTATCAATATCTGAGTTTCAAAACTGAAAATTTTAATTAGGTAAATATAGAAACTGCCATTGACGCAACAGTTACTATAAAGTAAAGCACACGGTGATGATGATGTTCAAGTATTTGCTAACCTCATTCACAATCCGTGACGATGTACTCACGACAAAACCGCCGCTCGCATGCTAATATTAAGTATATAATCGTGCACTGTATACGATAATAACTCTAAAGGAAAATGCTATGAGCGCAGCTTTATCTTCGTCTTCTGTAAATGATCAAGCGACCAGCCGTTTCGATGATGCTGATACTAATAATACGGTTACGGATGATACTGTGGCTGATAGTACAACGGCTGCCACGATAAATGTGGATCCTAGCGAAGTCGACAAGTTTAATAAACTGGCGAGCGAATGGTGGAGTAATACTGGCGCGTTTGCAACTTTGCATGAAATCAATCCACTCCGCCTGAACTGGATAGAAGAAAATATTAAGTGCGGCTATCAAAATAGCGATGATAGTACAAACGCTAGTAAGACTGCTGAGATGGGTCTGAGTGGCAAAAAAGTGCTCGATGTTGGTTGTGGCGGCGGTATATTGTCTGAGTCGATGGCACGTCGCGGTGCTGATGTGACCGGTATAGACTTAGGGACTGAAAACCTAAAAGCGGCCACGCTTCATGCCGAGCAAAGCAATTTAGAAAAGACGTTGCGTTATCAGCATATCCCAGTAGAACAGCTAGCAAAAACCCATGCGGGTCAGTTCGATGTGGTGACATGCATGGAAATGCTTGAGCATGTGCCTGATCCAAGCTCGATTGTGCAGGCTTGTTTTGAGCTGTTAGCGCCTGGCGGTGTGTGTGTGTTATCGACGATCAACCGTAATCCCAAATCGTATCTGTTTGCTATCGTTGGCGCCGAGTATGTATTGCGCTTGCTTGATCGTGGCACCCATGATTATGCCAAATTTATCACGCCTGCTGAGCTGGACAAAATGGCGGTTACGGCTGGGTTTACGCGTCAAGATATCATTGGCCTACATTACAACCCAATAACCAAGCGTTACTGGCTGGCACAAAACGTCGATGTCAATTATATGATAGCCGTACAAAAGCCAAAGGCTTGATAGCTTAAGTCATTGCTTAGCGTCTCATTATTAACGCACCAAACACCTCACTAATTAAAAGAGTATGCCTTATGAGCCAATTCGTCAAAGCCGTTTTATTTGACCTTGATGGGACGCTAATCGATACTGCCGCTGACTTTGTACGAATTATCGGTAAAATGAGCCGCGAAAACGATTGGCAAGCCCCGCCTGAAGCGCTTATTCGAGAACAAGTTTCTGCCGGTGCGTCGGCCATGGTCAAGCTCATGCTGCATCAAAATGGGCAAGACAGCGTTAGCGAAGATGATTTACTTGGTTTTCGTCAGCAGTTTTTGGATGATTATGCCGCAGATATTTGTATTGATAGCTGTGTATTTAGCGAGTTAGAAGAAGTGCTGACCACCCTTGAGAAAAAAGGCATACCTTGGGGTATTGTCACCAATAAGCCGCGCTACCTAGCAGAGCTACTGTTACAAAAAATGCAGTTAGATGAACGCTGTGCGGCCTTGGTCTGTCCTGAGGATGTGTCACGTTCCAAGCCTGATCCAGAGCCTATGTATATGGCATTAGAGAAACTCGGTATACCGCGTGGCGCTGCTGGCTGTGTTCTCTATGTCGGCGATCATATACGTGATATTGACGCTGGCAATGCCGCTGGCATGTCGACGATTTTGGCCGCTTATGGCTATATTCCACTTGAAGATCAAAAAAGCCTAAAGAAGTGGGGCGCAGACTATATTACTGACACCCCTGAGCAGTTGAATAAGCTATTGCTTACTTCAGGTAAATTTGAATATCTATAAACAAACCAATCATCAGTAGAGCCGTGATAGGAACATCAACTATCAGCAAATGACTCATAAATAGGTCACCTGCAATAGTTGTCCTTGAGTAAGCCGTTCTAAAGATAAATGGTTTTGAAATTAAATACCTTTAATAATAAATAACAAGCAGTGAGTCATACCATGAGCGACAATATTAAGCAGTCGGCGACCGAACAGAGCAATCAAGTAGCCACGGGAAATGCGATGCAACCTTTAACGCACGACAATATTCGTCAGTTTGTGCCACCTGTTGATTGCTTAGACGGTAAGACTATCTTGGTAACGGGTGCAGGCGATGGCATTGGACGCGTCGCCGCATTAACCTACGCCCGTTATGGTGCCACGGTTCTACTATTGGGTCGCACGAGTAGCAAACTTGAATATGTCTATGATGAGATTGAGAGCTTGGGTGGCAAACAGCCAGCCATGCTACCGATGAATTTAGAAGGTGCAACTTATGCAGATATGCAGAAGTTAGAAAGGCTTATCGACAAAGAAGTGGGTAAGCTCGATGGTATATTACACAACGCTGGTATGCTCGGACAATTGACGCCGCTTGAGATGTATGACATTGATACTTTTGATCAAGTAATGAAGGTCAATTTTACGGCGACTTTTATGCTCACCCAAGCGTTGTTACCGCTGCTAAAAGATGCGAATCACGGTTCCATTGTCTTTACTTCTAGCACGGTCGGTACGCATCCTCGCGCATTTTGGGGTGCTTATGCGCTCTCCAAGCAAGCCGTCGAAGGAATGAGTGATATCTTTACTCAAGAGACGCAGAATACGACGAATCTGCGTTTTAACTGTATCAATCCTGGTGGCACTCGTACCAATATGCGCGCTCACGCTTATCCGGGTGAAAACCCAATGTCTCTTAAGACACCTGACGACATTATGGCGGGCTATGTTTGTTTGATGAGTGACGCCAGTATTGGAATACGTGGACAAGTGGTAGATTTACAACCAAAAGATTAGCAGAGAAAGATTACTGTAAAAATCATAGTGTTATATATGTTTTTTACAGTCGCTGGCGGGTTGTAATTAGGCTTAGAAAGCCCCATCTATCTGTTCTTAAAGACTTTTATCTTATAAGATATTAATAATAATAGACAAAAAGGATAAGATTATGGCAGGTGGCTGGTCAAAAGATGGTGCCGAGCACGAACAAATGGATGCGACGGTCAATGATGCACTTGAGCGCGCGAGGCGTGCGCAACCAACGGGTAAGAGTGCAGAATTTTGTGATGAGTGTGGCAACCCGATTCCAGAAGCGCGTCGTATTGCTGTGCCGGGTGTGCAGCACTGCGTCGGCTGTCAAACGGAGCTTGAGCAAGAGGCGAGAGCGGCTGAACTGTTTAATCGTCGCGGTAGTAAAGACAGTCAATTGCGCTAATTAGTACAAGTTAATTAAAAAAAGACCAACACTACTAATTTACTTAGTAGCGTTGGTCTTTTTTTTGAGCGTAGTATTTTTAAAAGATAGTCTTGTTATAGGTAACTAGGGCGTGTCTTCAATCACCAGCGCCATCAGCTCATTGTCGCAAGCCTGCCAATCTAGTGAAGATAATAACGGTAGTGTATTCTCTACTTCTGCTTTGTTAGACATTACACCGTTATCTATAACTGACTGCAAAATCACCTCTAGTCGATTATCGATTTGGGCGCTCGCCGTGGTGATAGTCAAACTGTCAGGTGTAAAGTTAATCTTTAGCCAACCATCAGAGGTGTTAACCAAGCCTTTAATACGTTGCCAGTTAGGCAGTCTTAACAACCATTCTTGTAGACCATCAGCGTCAAACACATAATGTGCAGGCAAGCGCCAGCCACCTAGCAGCACATCCTGTTGTTGCTCATGATAGCGGTAGGGTAGATCGGTATCTGCCTCTATGTCTTCAAGACTTTGGTCGTTCTCTGTAGCTCGGTTAGACATCAAGCTAGTAAATGGCTTTAAAGAAGTACGAATCTGATTAGGCTTGGTTTTATCGGTAGCGCGTTGCTGAGAAATGGTATGGCTTGGTTTGGTCAGCTGTGCTATCAGCGTTGATGAGGAGGTACTCAAAGCAGTTGTATTATTTGAGCTATTATCTTCGGTTCGAGAGAGAGACTCTGTCCAGATGACAGCCACCTCAGCATTGAGCATTGCTATCCACTCTTGTAAAGCCTTGAGTTCATCTGCATCCAGTTGCGTATAGCGATTGATCACTAAGATATCAGCATCACGGACGTGCGCTTGAAAACCATCGTGCGAACGATACTTTTGTTGTTGCCATTGCACACCACTTAGCACCGTAATGACGGCCTGCATATTGAGCGCTGTCTGCCAATGTGGCGCGCTCAGTTGTTGTATCAACTCGCGCGGATGTGCCAATCCAGTAGGCTCGATAATCAGGCGCTGCGGACGATGGTCACTAAGCAGGCGAGTAATCGCAATTTGTAGGGGCAGTTGACTGGTACAACAAATACAGCCACCACTGACTTCACGAATGGCAATGTTACCTGCATAAGCATTGTCGTCTTGCGCACTTGCCAGCAGCGCACCATCAATGCCAATACGCCCAAACTCGTTAATCAATAGCGCCCAGCGCTCATCGGCAGGCTTGCTAGAGAGTAGCTGGTTGATGACGGTGGTTTTACCCGCGCCCAAAAACCCTGTCACCAAAGTGCAGGGTATGTTTTGAATCATGGTTGATTTGGTCAAAGCCATTGTTGTCTAAACCATCGTCATAAGTGGTTATAAAGCAGCAATTATGAAGTAAATGCTATTCACTTCTTGCCGTTTCAACTTCGGCTTCGTCAGGAACGAACACGTAGCCCACACCCCAAACGGTTTGAATATAGCGGGCTTGCGAAGGGTTGTCTTCAATGAGGCGGCGCAGACGTGAGACTTGTACATCGATTGAACGCTCCATCGCACCCCATTCACGACCACGGGCTAGATTCATCAGCTTATCGCGAGTTAACGGCTCACGTGGATGCTGAACCAATGCCTTTAATACTGAAAATTCACCAGTCGTTAAGGTAACGACGTTGCCGTCACGTTTGAGCGTACGAGTCGATAAATCAAGTGTCCAAGGTCCAAACTCAACCACTTCAAGCTGATGACTTGGCGCACCCGGCAGCTCGCGATTTTGACGACGCAGTACCGCTTTGATACGAGCAAGCAGCTCTTTTGGGTTAAAGGGCTTAGGCAGATAATCATCCGCGCCCGCTTCAAGACCAGCGATACGATCAGTATCACCACCTTTTGCAGTTAGCATGATGATTGGAATATCGCCATTGTCTTCACGCAGACGCTTACAAATACTAATGCCATCTTCACCCGGTAGCATCAAGTCCAACACCACCAAAGAAAAAAGCTCACGTTGCATCAACTTGTCCATTTGACTGCCATCATGGGCAGTACGAACGACGAAGCCATCATCTTCTAGGAAGCGTTGTAATAAAGAACGCAGACGGGCATCATCATCGACCACTAAGATACGCTGAGTCAAAGTATCGGGGCTGTTATTGTCAGGCATACAGGCATCCTCTTATAAAAATTATTATTAGTAGAAATTATCAGCAAAAACACTGTCGTTATTTTATGGTTGAGCCATTTATTATAGAAATTGCATATAAATGAAAAACTTTTGTTCAATTCGTCAGTGCGTATCAATATTTGTGCTATTGGTACTTTAGTGTATAAGATTGCACCGCCAATTGCATCACCTGTAGGCATAAATGCTGTATGCGTTTGTTTAACAAGGCTACAGAACTTAGGATAGCAACCGAATTAAGCTATAAAATCACAGATAAATAAGGAAAAGATAAAAAGGATTTTTATTCATGCAGCTTTTGCTATAATGCCAAACACCATTTATCAACGATTGATACGTCTATGAGTAGCACTGATACCTTAACGCCATCTCAAACCTCGACAAATGCACAGGTTTTGGATGCAACCACACACGCGAATATTCACGACAAGCTTGCTCGCGCGCTTGGCATTAAGACTGCTCAAGTCAATGCGTTTGTCAAACTTTATGATGAAGGCGCGACCGTTCCGTTTATCGCGCGTTACCGTAAAGAAAAAACGCAGAATCTTGACGATGCGCAGCTGCGTGCTTTAGAGAAGTCGCTCAATTATGAGCGCGACATGGCAACGCGTCGCCTTAAAATTACTGAGCTGCTTAGTACGCAAGGCAATTTGACCGACGAGCTACAGACGCGTATTGATAATGCGACGTCTAAACTTGAGCTTGAAGACATCTACTTGCCTTATCGTCCGCGTCGCCGTTCACCAGCGGCCAAAGCACGCGCTGCCGGTCTCGATGTGGCTGCTCAAGCAGTCTTAACACAAGAGATTACCCCAACAGAGGCATTGGCTGACTATCAAGCACCATCTAGTATCTCTGACGATAGCGGTAATGAGATTGAGGTCGACTTTAGCGATATCGACAAGCAGTTGGCTGGCGTACAAGCCATCATCGTTGATGAATGGACGCAGGCATTAGATCTGCTGGATAACTTACGCAGTGGTTTTGCCAAAACCGCCAGTATCGTCTCGGCAGTTGCCAGTGATGATAAGCGAGAAGTTGGCGAGAAATTTAAAGACTATTTTGAGCACAGTGAAAGCCTTGCTCGTCTACCGAATCATCGCCTATTAGCGATGCTACGTGGTCGCCAAGAAAACGTTTTGGGTCTCAAAATTGAAGGCGAAGACACCCCTTTTATCGAAAAAATTATTGCTCATTTTGATATCGATGCCAAGGCACCTGCTGACCGTCGTGAGTTTTTAACAGAAGCGGCGAGTAGCTTGTGGAAAGAAAAATGGCGTCCGCATATCGAGCATCGTTTATTGACTGAAAAACGTTTGACTGCTGAAGCAGATGCGATTGATGTGTTTGCCAATAATTTACAGCACCTATTGATGTCAGCACCTGCTGGTCGTAAGGTTATCTTAGGCGTTGATCCTGGTATTCGTCATGGCGTAAAAATGTCCATCGTTGATGCCCAAGGTCATGTCATGTTGGATAACGAAGACAAGCCTGTCGTCGCAACGGTCTATCCATTTGCACCCGATAATAAGATGGATGCAGCCAAAAAAGTCATTGATAAGCTACTAAGTACTTATAACGTGGATTTGGTCGCTATCGGTAATGGTACAGCGAGTCGCGAAACAGATGCGATGATTAAAGAGATTTTGGCGGCCAATTCTGAGCTAAAAGCCAAAGCGGTTATCGTTAATGAATCAGGCGCTTCTGTTTATTCGGCGAGTGAGCTTGCCAGTGATGAGCTTGCCAATTTAGATGTCTCTGTACGCGGTGCGGTTTCTATCGCGCGTCGCTTACAAGATCCGTTGTCAGAGCTGGTCAAAGTAGATCCAAAAGCCATTGGCGTTGGTCAATATCAGCATGATGTCAACCAAAGCCAGCTAGCTGATAGCTTGGATAAAGTTACCCAAGATAGCGTGAACGCGGTTGGGGTGGATGTAAATACGGCAAGCCCTGCTATTTTGGCACACATTGCTGGTTTAAATAAAAACGTCGCCCAGCAAATCGTCACCTATCGTAAAGAGCACGGCGCATTTGATAGCCGTGAGGCGCTCAAAAACGTTCCGCGCTTAGGTGCTAAGACTTTTGAGCAGGCAGCAGGCTTCTTACGCATACACGACGGTAGCAATCCACTTGACGCGACTGGTGTGCATCCAGAAAGCTATGCGCTGGTTGATAGCTTACTTGCGCAAACCGGTAAAGCATTGCCGGAAGTATTGGGGAATGATGGTGTACTAAACACAATCGACACTACTGCGCTTGCTGCAAATGATGACAATATCAGTGTAAAAGCCATCATTGAAGAACTTGCCAAACCAGCACGTGATCCACGTCCTGAGTTCAAAACGGCTAATTTCCGTGATGATGTCAATAGCATCAAAGATCTGAGCGAAGGGATGACGTTAGAAGGCGTGGTTACCAATGTGACGGCTTTCGGTTGCTTTATTGACGTTGGTGTCCATCAAGATGGATTGGTGCATATCTCACAGATGGCCAATGATTTCGTTGCCGATCCAATGAACCGCGTCAAGCCGGGTGATATCGTGTCAGTTCGTGTTATCTCTATTGATGAAAAACGTGGCCGTATTGGGTTTAGCATGAAGCCTGAGTCTGAAAAACCTGCACGCCCAGCAGCAAAAGCTACTGTGAGAGATGCTGGTTCTGATGAGAAAGGTAATCGCTCGCGTAGTGACCGCCCAAATAGCAGCCGTCCAGCTGCTGACAAGCGACCAAGCAAGCCACGTGGTGATCGTCAGGATAAAGGTAGTGCTAGCAATAATCGTAGCAAAGCGCCAAGAGCTGAGAAAGCTGCAGCGCCTAGCAAGATGGGTACGTTGGGTGCATTGCTGCAAGAAGCAGGTGTGACTAAAACTAAAAAATAAGTGGCTTTATGGATTTCTTAAGTCATTTCTAAATAATTAACAGCAATAATCAATAAAAAAGGCAGCCATTGGGCTGCCTTTTTTATTGGGAATATATTTGAGACATATATTACTAGAAGTGCTTTAGCATGGCTAATAACTCAGCTTATTGGTCGTCTTGTTCCGACTCTAATAAATCCTCTTCATCTAGCATGTCTTCTTGTAGCATCTCTGGTTGTTGCATCGCTTCTTCTGGATCTTGCATCGCTTGTTGTTCAGCTTGCTGCATGGCTTGTTGTTTGGCTTGCATAGCCTGTTGTTGTGCTTGCTGCATCTCTTGTTGTTGTACTTGTATATCTTGATCTTGTTGTTGTGCTTGAAGCTTAGGAGCCATTTGCTGTTGATTAGCGTTGCTATTCACGCTTGCTCTTGAGATGCGCTGAGTTTCGCTGATCTGAATCGAATTAGATTGATTTGGTACTGATTGATTGTCAGCATTTACAGCTTCAGTCTCGAGTGTGGTAGCGGTAGTAGTATTTTGCATATCTGCTTGTGCAGTCTCAGCAGGTGCTGCCATGGCCAAGCTTGGGATAGTAAGTGCGGCACCAATAAGTAACGATAAAGGTAGGGTACGGTTTTTCATCAGTTGATTCCTCAGTTTGCATTCTTATAGTGTCAGCTTAAAGTATTTCAAACTTGACGCTTATTTACATGCTTTCGTTTATCATAAATTAATTTAGTATTTTGAATATATATATTTAGTATATCTAACGTTTAATGTGTAGATAAAATAAAATCATGACAACCGTATAGCGATTATCATGACCAATTTGAACGAAAAGCTTCATAAAATCATCTAATAAAACTCTAAGGAAGAGAATACCAACTAAGCCATTATTATTTCAGTAGTACATAGATTAAAAATCTAACAGACAAGCGCTCGCAGGTGACTTTGTGCAACTATTGTATTCTTATTGTCAGGTAAGAATATGAGCGTTGCTACCTTATCTTTAGGTATGTCAGTTACTAAATAAGCGCATGACCTACTGAGAGTCAAGCCTTTGTCCTGTAGAAAAAACTATTCGACGATGACGTATCTACCAGTCGTAGGGTCGATAACGCGCTGCTGCAAGTCATTATCAGGGACACGGATAACTGGGAAAGTCTGGCTAATTTCTGTACTGTCGATTACCTCGGCATCTGCTGCTTCGCCAACGACGACGGTACGTCCAGCTTCTTCCACAGCAATGGCAGTACCGTTAGCCGTGTTGACACGTTTAATTTGATCCACGGGAGCGACGATTACTTCTTTTACCTGATACTTAGCGGGTCGAATAACACGAGTGGTTTCGATAATGACTGGCTCTACACTGCGCTCTTCAGTAATCGCAAGTTGTGCTTCTGGCGCGTCAGCTTCGGTGACTTCAGCCATAATCGGTGTCGGGAATTTGGTGCTAAAATGATTGTCACACTGTTGCATACTTAGACGGACAGGATTGCCGTTTTTGTTCATATAAACGTTGACTGGCATATCAGCAGCGATGGGAACGTATTTTCCGACCAAGGCACCCGACACCCCGTATCGACCATTCGATTGTCCAACGCCTAAATCACAAGCGCCTGCTGCATAGTCGCTAGTATTCAAGTTATTGCTGTCAACGACATTCTGTGGAATCATAACATCAGATAAGCGCATCTTTTTGACAGAGGTTTCACCAGCTTGGCGTTTGGGATTTTGATACGTATAAGGGGTATAAAATTTGGCTGAGCCATCTTTGACAGCAGTGACGCATTCGTCGTAACTGTCGTAGCCTACGTTGCCGTGAGTATCGGTCGTCATCCCAGCATTTGCATTACTGCCAATCATTGCCAGACCTGAGGTGATGACAGCGGCGGTCAATATATTCAATTTCATAGTTACTTCCTTTTAATTATAAATAGATGTGTTGTAGTCAGAATGGTGGCTTGCTTATAGGGCTTATTTTTATACTGAGTCATTAGTGAAATATTCACTTATTTAATAAATAACGCCATAACGCCATAACGTCATAATTTCTAATTCAATGTTTTTGCCTTAGTGTTTCTTTACTTTAACGTTTTTAATGCTACGTCAGTTGCTAATAGATGGCTGTGACATCAGGCTAAGAATGTGTAGCATAATGTATAAAAAAAGCGAAAACTGGCAACATTGTTCACCAAAAATGTACGTTATTATTATTTATTAACATCCGCTCGAAAGTCATGGGAAATTTCACCTATTAAAAAACCGTACCTTGTTACCAAGATACGGTCAGTAAAATTTAAGGCTTTATCGTTCTATAATCTATAAAAGTCTAACCCTCGACTATTTCGAAGCTAAGACCTGCATGCGTTTCTAGGCGCGTTAGCAGTTTATTGCCCATTGCAGATGCTGGCGTCCAAAACCCACCACAGACATCGTCTTTGCTAATATCTTGCGCTAAACACAAGGCCGCTTGTGCCAGCATGCGTGATGTACTGCCATAGCCAGGATCTTTGTCGCCCGTTACTTTGGTATTGATGGTGTCTTTATTGGTAGTTTGGCCAAAGAGACGAATATCGTAGTAACCATTATCTTGATCAGACTTCGACGGGCCAGAGCCAGCTTTTGGTAAAACGTGCTTGGACAGTAGCTCGCGACTTGGCTTAATCATCATCGCGGTGGCAAATCCTAACAGCCCAGCGCTCAGTGCATAGCTCGACAGCTTACCTTTTATGCCATCTGTCATCCACATCGCTTCGTCATACTTAAAGTCGCGTCCATATTCATAGCCGAGTAATTGGTTACTGCGATGTACGATACGGGTATTGATGCTTGCCATCACAAAAGGAGCCAACCAGCGTTTGTGCTCACTGTCATATTCTGGCTTGCTGATATTGGCTTGGCGCACGCTAGGCACGTCTTTATCATCATTAAGCAGATAAGGGTTTGCCACTTGCTTACGACGTGATTTATCTTGTCCCACTTCTTCAAAGATAGTGGCCATTGACGCAATCGTACCACCAGATAAGCCACCTTTCGCCGCTTTTACGCGCATGTGAATCACATCACAAGTGCTATCGAACTGAGCTTCTGCCTGCTGCTGGGTAAAATAAACGCCCAAATCTGACGGGATAGAATCAAAACCACAGGAGTTGACGATACGGGCACCACTCTCTTTGGCGGTCTCTTGGTATTTGTCCATCATGTCTTTGATAAAGATAGCTTCACCAGTGAGATCGACATAGTCTGTACCATTTTCGGCGCAAGACTTGATCAACGGCTCACCATATTTTAGGTAAGGGCCGACGGTTGAGATGATGACTTGTGTTTGTTTGGTCATCTTATCAAGACTGGCAGCGTCCTTACTGTTGGCTATAATGATGTCTACTTTGTTCTCAAGCTTGGACTGTAATTCGTTAAGCTTGTCTTCGTCACGACCCGCTATCGCCCACGTGACGCTATCACCATTTTTATTTTTGGCATCAGACAAAAAGCTTGTTAAATAATGGGCGGTAATTTGCCCAACGAAACTTGTCGCACCATATAAGACGATGGTGTAAGGACGCTGTTCGCTACTGGTCTGCTTATTATCATCTGCTGCATTGATAGTCTTTGAGGTATCCGTATTTGTAGCCATATTTATTATCCTTAATAAGTGTTTTTTATATGTAATCTCATACTGAATGGTAGAAATAAAAAATCATTTTTTATATGCCATTGACTCTATTCTAAGACATGTTGGCCGTAAGTAGAAACCCGTTAGTGTGAACTGTGATGGTTTATAGCAGACTATAAGAGGGAAATTCTAGGGATTGAGAAATATTTTACTATCTCTACATATAAATCTCGAAAAGCCAAGAAAAAATGTCAGCATATTAAGATTTGCTACAAAGGTTACATAACCTACCGATATTATTACCAAAATGAACGTTTATCGGTGCGAAATATTGCTAATCTATGTTTGTAAGCAGTTATAGGCAGTATTAAAAAAAACAACAATTTAAAATGGATATTGGATGAGGTAAGGCAAGTATTAGTAACGGTCGTTTATAAGGTCTGTTATATGTGTCTTAGTATCTGATTTTTGATAATTATTGAGGAGAAATCTATGTTTCGCTGGGCTATTATTTTTGCCGTAATCGCACTTATCGCAAGTTTCCTAGGGTTTGGCGGTGTCGCTGGACTGTCTGCAAACTTCGCATACATTTTGCTAGCATTGGCTGTGATCTTGTTCATCGTCGCGTTTGTTAGTCGTAAAATGTAATGATAACTTGAACGAAATAAGCGTTATTCAGTAATAAGAAAAAGTCCTCGATTGAGGACTTTTTTTATGGGGATTTTTTACTAAAGGTATTGCTTGAGGTATTAAATACGTCTCTATATATAAAAGAGGCGAGCTAAATAATTATAAATGTTTGGGCTGAACAATATGTTCCATGCGTTTAGCTAAGCGAATGTCAAGACTGGTAATACCGCCCGTATCATGGGTCGTTAGACGCACATCTACGACGTTATAAGTATTGTGCCATTCAGGATGATGTTCGAGTGCTTCGGCATGAAATGCAACTTGGTTCATAAAGCTTATGGCTTCGATAAAGTCGTTGAATTTATAGCTCTTAATGATACCGTTGCCATCGCGCTGCCAGCCAGCCAAGTCTTCTAGCTGTAGATCAATTTGTTTGTCAGATAAACTACTCATAGCGGTCTCCTTTATTATTATGTTGGATTTACTGGTTAAGCGTTCACTAGCTTTTATTCATTAATGGACTTCTGAGTTCTCATAAATGCCACATCGATTTTATAATTAGAATAGGACAAAAAACCCACCTACGTTTGATATCTTGTCACATATTTAACGATAAACATATGATTGTAGATAGCAAACAAATAGGAGGGTAGTGTGGCATCAATTGTTGGATTTTAATAGAGCTAAAGGATGGTATTCGGCTATACCAAGTCTTGATACTCAGGGTGCTTGCTGATGTAAGAGGCGACAAACGAGCACTGTGGCACGACTTTTCTATCCTGTTCGCGCGCATAGTCTAGCGCATGTTTGACTAGACCTGAACCGACACCGCGCCCACCCAATTCTTGCGGTACGATCGTATGGTCATAGACGAGCTTTCCGTCGCGTTCTTGATAGCTAATATAGCCAGTGTGACCATTGATTGAGGTCTCAAAACGTTTGGCTTGTTCATCATGGACAATATCTAAGTGTTTTTTGTCAATATTATCGTTCATATAGCACTCCATTTTTTATAAGTTTTCGCATTATTAATGTTTGTACCAAATGACTTGTTTTTATGATTAGTTATTTCTTTATGTGAGTCATTGCCAATCTTTATTATGAGTCATTGCTCATAGATATAATAGATACTTACGAATGCTTATGGTAAATACAGATAGGCGAAATGTTACCGTTCATTCTTATAACCTCTACTTGGCATAAAATAAGGCGTTTTGCACCACAGGCGGTAGATATTTACTTAAGCCGCGCATGAGTGGTTCATCTTTTGGTTCGACAACATTATTTGCATGTGCTGGTAGATTGGATTGCGCTTGCAAATGTGCCTGCCATTCTTCTGCACTTGGTTTGCTAAAATGCTTGATACGCCCTATTACTTGTTTGAATTGGCGACCAAACCGACCAGTGTTATAAGACAAGCCATACTTTTGGCAGATTGCCTGTACTTGTGGCGCGATACGCGCGTAATGGCGAGCGGGCATATCAGGGAAGATATGGTGCTCGATCTGGTGTGACAAATTACCCGTTAAAAGATGAAACCATTTGCTACCTTGAATATTACTAGAGCCAAGGATTTGACGGACATACCAGTCCCCTTTGCTTTCGTTAGCATCGAGATGGGTGTAGATATGCGCCTGTTCGGTAAAATGACCACAGAATATCACTGCCCACGTCCAAATATTGCGAGCGATATTGGCAGTGAGATTGCCACTCAATGTACTTATGCCGCTACGGCGCCCCAACGTTACTGCTGCTAAGGCTGGCAGGGCAATATAGTCTTTACCCACTTGTCGACCGATTTTGGCAAATAAGGCACGAGATTTCTGCTGCATGATGTTATGCAGATCAGGAGAGTCCGCATACTCATCGGTGCTGATTTGAATATCATGAAAAGCAACTGCCCACTCAAATCCAAGTGCCAGTCCTGCGGTACTAAGCAGGTTGTAGCGATCTTCTGGCACCCAAGGCTGCTCATCAGTCACTCGAATCAAATGATAACCCACATCATGATCGCGACCAACGATATTGGTGAACGTATGGTGTAGATAATTGTGCGAATGCTGCCATAGTGGGGCAGGACAAACTATGTCCCAATCAAACTGCTTACTATTCAGATGCGGATGCTGCATCCAGTCATATTGCCCGTGCATGACATTATGACCAAGCTCCATATTGTTTAAGATTTTGCTAAAACTTAATAAGGAAGTGCCCAATAACCAAGTCGCCACTATACGTCGTCGTGATGACAGTCGACCTGCGACAGCCAGTAGACCACGTGCTAGCACTTCACTATAGACGACGGTGGTATACACGCGCTGAATATAGCGAGCATCATCAGCACCCAGTGAGTCCATCACGCTCTGATACAGCGTGTTTAGCTCAGCAGCCAAGGCTTCTGTACGCGCTTTTGACAATTGCGAGCCGCTCAAAGTTGGATATAAACCTTGCTTTTGCGGTACAGTCGTTAATCCAGAAAATGTAGGCACGGCAGACTGTGCGGTGAACATAGAGGGTAATAAGCGCATAGATGGTCCTTAACCGAGACTGCTTAGGGTGTCAGACGACAGCGTCGGTCCAATGATTCAAGTGAGTTTTAGCATATAATATGCACCAATGTTAATCTATCGAAATCTGGTACAAGTTGCTGTATTTTAATTAGTTTACCTAGGGCATGTCATCAATTAGCACATTGATACATTTAGTGGTCTTATAGTGGTCTTAAAATGGCTAAATTTTGCCAAACATCGTCAGCAATTTTGTCAATATGTTCATATTTACGGCAATTTCTTCCTTGTTTGGCTGCAATTTTTCTCATTTTAAGCCTCACAATCTAAATGATGACACGCCCTAGGGCAGGTCTTAATCAAACAGTAATAATGATAAGAATAATTAATGAGTGAGCGGGGCTTTGTTTTTGGTTCATAAGGTGTTTTAAACGCTGTAAAACCGTTAATAAGGCGGTATAAACACTTTAATTCTATCTATAAAAAGTTTCTATGAGTCTCTATTAAAAACAGCTGCTTAATAGAAGCAACAGGCTTTATACATCTAAAATAACTTCTGTCATTGGTATATTGATACAGGTCTGAATAGACTCATAACCATTGCTGCTCACTTTGCCCGTTTGGATGTTTTTGACGACACCGCTTATTTTTTGGCAGCGACACAGCTGGCATATTCCTTGTCTACAACCATAGCTCAGCCGTATGCCTGCTTGCTCAGCCCCTAAAAGCAACGTGGTGCGACTACTAAACTGCTGCTGTCGCCCGCGTAAATATACCGTTTGCGCTGCTATATCTGCCGTTTTGCTTGACTCACCTGTGCCAACGTTCATATCAGCATCGGTCAATGTCGTGCCAAAATGTTCGATAATCACGTTGTCTCGTAGTGAGTGCTTGTTGGTTAAGCTCTCCTCCTCTGTTGGCGGGCTTAGTGTGTCAAGGGCGCGGTAAAGCCCTGCTAATAATGAGGATGAGCCGCAAGCGAATATCGTCGACTCTGCTAATGATAATGGTAGCAGTGATAAAGTTGCTGCGTCTAAGTGTCGCGTGCCTGCTAGCTGGCTACTGTGGCTACTGTGGTTATTTGGGTCAGTGGTATTAACCATATAGTAAGTAAAGTGTGGGTAGGTAGTGGCTAGTCGTTGCCAGTACGCTTGAAAAGGCGCTCTTGCCAATGTCGAACGATAATAATATAGCAAAGTAACGTGACGTCGTTGTGTCAATGCTTGAGTAATCAACCCTAACATTGGGGTAATACCGCTACCACCAGCGACAAATAAGAGGGGCAACTGCTCAGAGTGTGGCAGTCCAGTTTTTTGTTTGGCTAATTTTTCTGATGTATCCGCTAAGGTAAAGTCACCGCTCGGAACGCTACTATTAAAGACCGTACCAAGTGGCGCTTGTTTGGTCAGATAGTCCGAAACCAGCCCTTGCGATTTGATAGCAATAGTGACGGTAGCATGTAGAGTATTGCTAGCGCGACCCTCAGTATTATTAGCAACGGTGTTTTCTACAAGGTTTTTAGTGAAAATAGCATCATGTAAATTTTCTGGCTGAGGAAACAGCCCAACCAGCGAGTAACTGCGCTGGTGATGGATGCCATCGATAGGTACGGTCAAATGAATATATTGACCACCTTGCCAGCTATCATTGACCGAAAATGCCTGTCGTTTGAACGCCTGATTGACTTCAAATTGCAGCGCAATCAATTCTTCGTTGAGCACTTGCCGTGCCACAAGGCGAAGTTTTGGTGTGGTCAATGACCAAAACGGATGCAGGCGCGACCCAATAAAATCAACGAACGCGCGTTGGATAATCTCAGGGCGGTAGCCGGTCGTCATAGAATACCTTTTATCATATGCTTTTCAATCATTGTAAAGTCGTGCGTTTGACTGCTCACTTAACTGCTTTTGCCGTCGCTTTTATCAGCGTTTATACATATTAGAACAGACAAAATAACTCTACAATTATTAAAATATTTTATTAAGAATATCTAATATCTTAACGGCTATTTATTAATTTTGCGAAAAATTTGCTGCAACTTTTTGTGGGGTTTATAAAACAGAAGCGTATCAGGGTGATATGATTATTGTTCAAATTAGGTCTTATACTGACTATTATAGGCTGCATTTAAGCAAATAATCTTGTGCTGATAGGTGTAAAAACTTGCGCTTATAGGTGCAAAAATACGAAATCAATGCCAAAGAGTGCTAAAGCCATCTACTAGCTTGCAGGGTATGCGCCACAATGCGATAATGGCCTATAATTTGTAACCCTGATTTTGAGGTGCAGCACGCTTGGCATCATTGCTAAGTATGATTTGCTTGCCTCTTCTATGCAGTCTATCGGAGTGTTAATGGCTCAATATATTTACACGATGAACAACGTGTCAAAACTTGTTCCACCTAAGCGTGAAATCCTAAAAAATATCAACCTATCGTTTTTTCCGGGTGCCAAAATCGGTGTACTCGGTATCAACGGCTCAGGTAAATCAACCTTGCTGCGCATCATGGCAGGTGTGGATACAGAATTTAGCGGCGAAGCACGCGCGCAAACGGGCACCAAAATCGGCTATTTGCCGCAGGAACCACAGCTTGATGACAGCAAAGACGTACGTGGTAACGTCGAAGACGGCATGCGCGAAGCGTTAGATGCGCTCGCTCGTTTAGATGCTATTTATGCTGAATACGCTGAGCCTGATGCAGATTTCGATAAACTTGCTGAAGAGCAAGGCAAAATGGAAGACATCATCCAAACATGGGATGCCCATAACTTAAGCACTCAGTTAGAAAAAGCCGCTGATGCCTTACGTCTGCCGCCATGGGATGCAGATGTTAGTAAACTGTCAGGTGGTGAAAAACGCCGTGTGGCGCTATGTCGTTTGCTATTATCACGCCCTGATATGCTATTACTTGACGAACCGACCAACCATTTGGACGCCGAATCTGTCGCATGGCTTGAGCAGTTCTTGCAGAACTACAGCGGTACTATCGTTGCTATTACCCATGATCGCTATTTCTTGGATAATGTCGCGCAGTGGATTTTGGAGCTTGACCGTGGCCATGGCTATCCGTATGAAGGCAACTACACTGAGTGGCTAGAGCAAAAGAACACGCGTCTAGAGCAGCAGAATAAGCAAGAAGAATCTTTTGCTAAAGCACTGAAAAAAGAGCTTGAGTGGATTCGTAAAAACCAAAAAGGCCAACAAGCCAAGTCTAAATCTCGTGTACAACGCTTTGAAGAATTGAACTCAACAGAGTTCCAGCAGCGCAACGAGACGGCTGAGATTTACATTCCACCTGGTCCACGTTTGGGTAACAAGGTTATTGAGATTAATGACATCTCTAAATCATTTGGCGATCGCTTGCTCTATGAAAACCTAAGTTTTAACGTCCCAGCAGGTGCTATCGTCGGTATTATTGGTCCAAATGGTGCGGGTAAAACCACGCTATTTAACATGATTACTGAACGTGATACGCCAGATACTGGAACCGTTGATTTGGGTGAAAGTGTCAAAGTCGCTTATGTTGGTCAGGTACGTGACAACTTAGACGATAGCAAAACCGTTTGGGAAGAAGTGTCTGACGGCCTCGACATCATCACTGTTGGTGAATATACCACGCCAAGTCGTGCTTATATCGGTCGCTTTAACTTTAAAGGCTCAGATCAGCAGAAGCATGTCGGGCAGTTATCTGGCGGTGAGCGTAACCGCTTGCAACTGGCGAAGACGCTAAAGCAGGGTGCGAACGTATTACTCCTCGATGAACCATCAAACGATTTGGATATCGAAACCTTGCGTGCGCTAGAGGATGCGATCCAAGTATTCCCAGGTACCGTCATGGTCGTGTCGCATGATCGCTGGTTCCTTGACCGTATCGCCACCCATATCTTGGCGTTCGAAGAAGAAGGCCCTGTTTGGTTCGATGGTAACTACTCTGAGTTTGAGACCTACCGTAAAAAGACCATGGGTGATGCTGCCACTCCTAAGCGTATGAAGTATAAGAAGATTACGAACTAATACGGCTGTTTAGACTATTCAAACGCAATAAAAAAGACCTCTAATCGTGAACTGACCCCCATAAGTTGGACACAACTTATGGGGGTTATTTTGTGAAGTATGACATCGACTTTAAACTAAGGGTGATAGCCTATTATCAACAAGGACATTCAGGCATTGCTACCGCAAAGCATTTTAATATTAATGATAAAGATGTTTTTAAGTGGGTAAACCAGTATTTAAAAGACGGTATACTTGCAATCAAACCTAAAGCTGGCAAAGCCATCTACAGTAGCGAGTCCAACACCACCAAGTAAAAAAACTCAACGTGCATCAACTTGTACCATTTGACTGAGCTGCCAAGGCACACAGGGATAGGA
>NZ_AHVZ01000029.1:0-21424 GCF_000247495.1 Psychrobacter sp. PAMC 21119
CCTATCCCCTGTGTGCCTTGGCAGTCTCAGCAAACTATCATTTACTGATGTGTGTCGAGAAACTTGGGGTTGGCAGATCATTAATTCAAACGGTTATGACGCAAAAAACTAGTCTGTATTTAAAATATATCGAAACCAATAAGAGATCCTTATGATAAAAGTACTAAGTATTTTTGGCACTCGTCCAGAGGCCATCAAAATGGCACCAGTGGTGAAAGCTTTAGAAGCGAATCCTAATATTAAATCATTAGTTTGTGTGACAGCACAACATCGTGAAATGCTTGATCAGGTACTGTCGCTATTTGAAATAACTCCAGACTATGATCTGGATATTATGAAGTCAGGACAAAGTTTAACTCAAGCCAGTTCAAGAATGCTAATTGCTCTCGAACCTATTCTAGAAGAGTGTAAACCAGATTTAGTATTAGTTCATGGTGATACTTCAACCACATTATGTGGTGCTCAAGCAGCATTTTACCAGCAAATACCGATTGGACACGTAGAATCAGGACTCCGCACTTATAATATTTACTCTCCATGGCCAGAAGAAGCCAATAGACAGCTAACCAGTATCATTACTAAGCTACATTTTGCGCCAACTAAAACAGCGGCTCAGCATCTGTATGATGAACATAATAACCCTGAATTCATTTATGTCACTGGTAATACCGTAGTTGACGCATTATTGGGTGTCAAAGATAAATTAGAAACCAGTGAGTCTCTCAGGAAAGATTTGCAGCAGCGATTTTCAGAACTGGATTTCAATAAGCGTCGTGTATTAATTACTGGGCATCGTCGAGAGAATTTTGGTGATGGATTTGAATCAATTTGTCAGGCAATTCAAGAACTAGCACAAAAATATCCAGATTACGAATTTGTTTACCCTGTACATTTGAATCCTAATGTCAAAGAGCCTGTTGAGCGCTTATTGCAAGGCCTCGATAATGTCAAACTGATTGAGCCGCAAGATTACCTACCATTCGTTTATTTGATGAGTACCAGTCATATTATCTTAACTGACTCTGGAGGAATTCAAGAAGAAGCTCCTTCACTTGGTATTCCAGTATTAGTAATGAGAGAAACGACTGAGCGCCAAGAGGCTGTTGAAGCTGGTACTGTTAAGCTAGTAGGTACTCACCATGCTACTATAGTCACTGAAGTTAGTAATCTTATTGAAAATGAAGCACTCTATTTGAAAATGAGTGAAGCACATAACCCATACGGTGACGGTAAAGCCTCACAACGTATATCGGATACTATCGTTAGCTTTTTTAACAATTCCGAATCTTCGAAGTAGCTAACTAAACATATATAGATTAAATGAGGTAAAAATGAAGAGTATTTGTGTTTTTGGTCTAGGATATATCGGCTTGCCAACAGCAGCTATGTTTGCACATCATGGCGCTAATGTCGTTGGTGTTGATATCAATCCGCATGCAGTGGATACAATCAATCAAGGGAAAATTCACATTGTAGAGCCAGGTCTTGAAGCAATTGTCAAACAAGCAGTCGGTAAAGGTACTCTCAAAGCTAGCCTTACCCCAGTACATTCAGATGCTTATCTTATTGCTGTACCAACACCTTTTAAAGGTGATGACCACGAGCCTGATTTATCTTATATCCAGGCTGTTAGTAAAGCATTGGCACCGCTTTTAGAAAAAGGTGACGTGGTAATATTAGAATCCACTTCACCAGTTGGTGCCACTGAGAAGATGGTTGAATGGCTTTCTAAAGAACGTTCTGACTTAACATTTCCAAAATATCATCAGCCTGACAACGAAGCTGATATTTTTGTTGCTTACTGCCCAGAGCGTGTATTGCCAGGTAAAGTCATAGAAGAGCTGATCTCAAACGATCGTATTATTGGTGGTATGACTAAAGAGTCGACCAGAAAAGCACAAGAAATATATCGTATCTTTGTAAAAGGAGACTTATTAGAGACAAATTCTCGTACTGCTGAAATGGCAAAGCTGACAGAAAATGCCTCTCGTGATGTGAGCATTGCCTTTGCCAATGAGTTATCTATTATCTCTGATAAATTAGACATCAATGTTTGGGATTTAATCGAACTGGCAAACCGTCATCCACGCGTTAATATTTTACAGCCCGGTGCAGGCGTAGGCGGTCACTGTATTGCTGTCGATCCATGGTTCATTGTAAATCAAAACCCTGAAGAGGCTAAAATCATTCGATCAGCGCGTGAAATAAATGATAATAAACCTAACTGGGTCATTGGTAAGATCAATGATCAAATCGATCGATTAAAGTCTCAGGGTGTTGAAAAGCCGACAGTAGCACTATTGGGTCTTGCGTTCAAACCAGATATTGACGATCTACGCGAAAGTCCAGCAGTCACTATCGCTAAAAAAATGCTTGAAAACCAGTCAGCTAATATTCTATTAGTTGAGCCTAATATTGAAACACTACCAAAAGATTTAGAGTCAGGTAAGCTTGTTTCCTTAGCAGAAGCTATGGAAATAGCAGATATTATTGGTATTTTGGTTGCTCATAACGAGTTTAAAAAGGAGCCATTGAAAAATAGCGTAGCAGTTATAGATGCTGTAGGCATTATTTAAAAAACTAGACTTAAGAGTAATGTAAATGAAAAATGAGAAGACGGCTAAAAATGAATATCAAACTATATCTTACCGCTTAGGTAAAGCTTTGATCGATGCTAAAACGGTTGAAGGAGCGTTAACGTTACCTCTGAAATTATATCATTTGAGAAAAGATGCTAAGAGCCGTCAGACTCGGAAAAAACCGAAGTTAAATTACGAAAAAACCCTTAAGTCTATTCCACTTAATAAATTACTAATAACCGTACATAAAAAGCATGGATTATTAGGTGTCACAGAATTTCTGGAATGGTACGACGTTTCAAATAAAGAAAAATCTAATATAGTTTATGATAATGCACTTACGGTTAAAGAACAGAATATTAATCTTTATAAAACCTTAATGGGTATGTCTGTTAAGTTGAAGCCTAACAAAAGAAACCTAAAAGCATATGCATGGAGTAATTACCATCTAAGAGATCTAGATCAATTAGAGGTAATTATAGAAATGCTCCTTAAAGAGGGAAATAGAACGAAAGATAAGGAGTATTTCGAATTAGTAGATTTATTCAAGAAAAAACTAGATTATCTTTTATCTGAAAAAAAGATAAATAAGCTACAAGGTTATGATATCGCTTATGAAGAGAATTTATTGGATTACGATACCGATAAATTTCCCGAATTAGTTTTAGAGTTTTACTTTAAGTACGGTAAAGAGAAACTTGCACAGTTTATAAAGTCAAAATCCTATCATATGAAAAAAACTGATAGAGCCTTTTTACTTATTAAAATCTCAAAAGTATTATCTGCTCATGATAAAACGCTAGAAACATATTTTTGTGAAGAAGCCTTGAAAATAGATCAAGGTGAAAAAACATTGAGAGCCAGTTTATGGGCTTATCAGAGAAGCCAAGATTTTGGTAATACGGCAATAGTTTTAAGAAAACTTGTACCTATTTTAGAAAAATCTTCAGATGATAAGCAAAAGCTGTTATTAGAAAAGATATATAAATCGCCTGCCTATAGTTTATTGATAGAAAGTCAAATCGCGAGCGAACCTCAAACTAAAGTAGATTCTATTCCGAAGAGAGTAGCATATGTGCTTCATAATAGTTTTCCTTATTCCTCCGGTGGCTATGCTACTAGAGCTTTTGGGGTATGTGAAGGGTTAAAGAACCATGGCTTTGAAGTCGTCGTCATTAATCGTCCAGGTTTTCCACTAGATATTAAAGATGAGCTGAATGCTGAAGATGTACCAGAAGTTGAAATGATAGATGGGTACGAGTATGTACGTTCTTTATCGATATCACGTAGAGGAATGACTCCTTATGACTACATGTTAGAAGCTGCAAACGTACTGGAAAAACGATTCTTAGAGTATCGTCCTCAATATATTATAGCGGCGTCTAATCATATTACAGCTATCCCTAGTCTTATAGCGGCAAAGAGATTAGGAATTCCATTTTATTATGAAGTACGTGGCTTATGGGAAATTACTCGAGTTTCACGTGAGCCAGAATTTGAAAAAAAACCTGCCTATACTGTACAGGTTTTGCTCGAGACTTTAGCGGCGAAACATGCTAATCACGTTTTCACACTGACGCAACCGATGGTTGATGAATTGATAAAAAGAGGGGTTGAAAATGAAAGTATTTCACTAGTCCCAAATTCATGCTCACCAGAAAATTTTATTCCAAAAGAGCGTAGTATGGAATTAGTGGAGAAACTTAGAATTCCAAGTAATGTTCCTGTAATTGGCTATATAGGTACGTTTGTACAGTATGAAGGATTGGATGATTTGGCAGAGGCCTGTGCTCTTCTCAAGTTAAAAGGTGTACAGTTCAGACTTTTGCTAGTGGGAAATGAAAATGCATCAGGTCAAGAAGTAGGTCCTATCACTGCTAAGGTTAGTGAAATTGCTACTACTTATGGATTTGCTGATTGGTTGATTATGCCAGGACGTATACCCTTTGATGACGTTGAGAATTATTACTCACTTATAGATATTGCGCCGTTTCCCCGAAAGCCTCAACCAGTATGCGAACTAGTTTCTCCGATGAAGCCTTTAGAAGCATTAGCCATGAAAAAAGCCGTGTTAGTCTCGAGCGTACAAGCGTTAAAAGAAATGATTGTTGAAGAGAAGACCGGACTGGTATTCGAAAAAGGTAATATCAATGACCTTGCTGATAAGCTGCAGTTGTTAATTGATAATAAAATTTTGAGACATACCTTAGGTGAAAACGGACGAGTCTGGGTCGCACAGGAGCGAAATTGGGTCAAAACTACTGAGATTATTAAAGACCAATTAATGTTAGACGCTGATCGCTAATAATGAGAAAAGCAATGGAAATGTCAGAAGTTATAGAAATTAGTAATTCAGCCATAGTAGATATTAGTTATGATGGGTTTTTAATTAAAGTAAATATTTACACCAATAATCAAGATGTGGAATGTGCTTGTTATCTTTATCAAAACAAAGAAGTAATTTCTAAGAGTGGTTACAACTATAATCAGCATATTTTCCACGTACGCGGGATAGAATATGACGAATTGAAGATCAAAGTGTTTTTTAGATATAAAGATAATCATATTGTCAAAACAACAAAGGTCTTACCTGTGCCAGTTGTTAAAAATTTACGATACGAATTCTCTGAAAAACTATTTGATGATATCAGCTTAAGCAATTGTGAAATAATGATATTAAAGCCCACTGCAATTGAAAGTTATGAAAGTATAGGTTTTCAACCGAGAGTCGACAATGTTCCTCACAAATTAGCTTTACCAATAGAGTGGCTAGAAGATCCTTTCAATGATAGAAACTGGATGTTTCAATTACATGCTTGGCGTATGCTTGACGCTTATCTTAATAGAGGAGAAGCTAAAGATTTAGACTATATCTCTCAGGTCATAAATGATTGGGTGGGTTTTGAGAAAAATAACAAAGATAAATGGTTATGGTACGACATGTCTACAGGATTACGTGCACTTAAGATTGGATATTATCTAAAGAAGTGTTCCGAATTAAATTTAGATCATCAAATTGAAGAACTTGATTATTTGTTGCATGAACACTTAAAGCACTTAAGTAACCCTAAAGAATTAAATCTTGGCAACCATGGACTCTTCCAATTGCATGGGTTAAAAATTTTGACGTATGTGGTAAATAGCTGTGATAGTGGCGCATACAGCATGTTAGATATAAAGAATTATGCAAATGATAGGATGTCTAAGTTAATCACTTCTCAATTGGGAACATGCGGCGTACACACAGAGGATTCGCCAGATTATCATTTCTTTACTCATAAAAAAATCACCAATATAGTCAATTCACCTTGGTGGTCTGATTTAGATGAAGATATATTACAAGTACTTAAGTTAGGAGAGTATGCTAAACCGTGGTTGGTTTTTCCTGATAATCGCTGTGTACCAATTGGTGATTCTGCGAATAGGATAGTGAAAGATGAATTCGTAGAACTAGAGAAATGGTCGCATATTAAATATGATGACTATATAGCCGCTAAGCTAGATGGCTATGTTGTAGTTAGATCTTTAAAAAGAGTACCGATAGAAAAATCAGCTTTTCTATTCTTTCAAGGAGCATTCCATAGTCAAACTCATAAGCACTCAGATGATCTTTCGCTTGTATTACAAGAGAAGGGCAAAGATATACTTATAGATTCTGGTAAGTATGGATATAAGGGTGATAAATATAGGAGGTATTTTCTAAGTACACGAGCTCATAATACTATAGAAGTAGATGGCAAAAGTACTGCGCGTGCCAATGAGCATGCTTATGGAAGCGCCATTCAAGATCAGCCATGTTGTATAAGCGGTTTTTGGATAGTAAAAGGATTTGTAAATCACAAAGATAATGGTTATACACATAAGAGAATAATGGTCTATAAACCAGGCGAAGAACTATATATTATAGATGAACTTGAAAATATTGATGAAAAAAAATCTAGAAATGTTAGTCAATGGTGGCATTTCGATACTGACATAAAACTTGATATAAGAGACGTTAAAGCTAAAGCTATAGCTCATGTTTCTCTGGATAATATAATTGAGATATCAACAATGACTTCAGCCAAAGATGTTAATTTGAATCTATACAAAGGGTATGATTCTAGAAATCAACTTATTGGATGGGTATCAAAAAATTATCTTAAATATGAACCAACTTCTACATTAAAAATTTCTACAAAATTAGATAATCATTTAGTTATATTAACTAGGTTTAAAATTAATAATGACCTCTCTGATCAGGCTGGTTTAATACTAAAGAATGAAAAAGTATATACAGCTGATAAAAAACTACTTGCGTATCTAATGACTTAATTTTATCTGGAAAACAAAAGTCAAATTACGCAAAGCGAGAAGGAAATAATTTCTTTATATTAGAGTATTTTATTGAATAATTTAAGCTTTTTGATATTTGGTTCTCAGTTTTTATAGTCCAAATAATAGTTTATGAGATAATTATATGAAAAAAATGACATACGTGCTGGTGAGATATAGTCTATTAGTCGAGAATTCGAAAGGTTGGCAAATAGCAGATGAAGATTTGCAAACTTATAGAGATAAACTCTTTGATGTTAAAAGATTGAAACAGCGTTTAGAATTATTTGAAAAAATAACATTACCAAGTTTAATAAGTCAAACTAAATCTCCTAGCACAGACTGGCTAGAGGTAGTAATAATTACCTCTCAGGACTTACCTAGTTGGAATAAAGAAGAGTTAGAAAAAATAGTGGCTAAATATGATTGGATATCTATTGATTATTTACCTTCAAAAAAATCTGATACATATAGGTTTTTATGGAAAAACTTAGATAGTAGTCAAGAAGATGTTTTATTTTCTACTGTAAGGTTAGATGATGATGATGCCTTAGCAAATGACTTCTTCGAGAAAATGGATCCCTACTTCAAAGAGGACAATGTCGGATTCGGCTTAAGTTTTGGAAATGGGTACGCAGGTTTCTATGATTTTGAATCAGGTTGTTATGAGAAAGTGGTAGATTACTATTCTCCAAAAGTTGCTATTGGATTGAGCCATTTTAATATATATAGATCTAGTAGTAAGAGCTTCGTCTCGGAAAAAATTAAAACTATATATCACGCTCGTAAACATGTAACGGTAGATTTATATATTCCTATCATACTTGATTCACGTGAGCTTATGTTTATTAGGACAATGCATAATAATTCAGATTCTTCTAATAATAAAGCACGTGAGGCCAAACTAAGAAAACAGCCTGCAACCGATACTAAAATCTTGTATGATAAATTTCCGTTCTGTAAAAATTTATATCAAAATAATGAAAAAAATCCTATCTAATGGTATTTCTGAATTTTATATTTTTTAAAGAAATTTAAATGAGTGGAAGGTATATAAAACGTTTTATCTGAACCATATATTTTTATTTTTTTAAAATATATGTATGTGTATATGTATATTAATTTAAATTTTTCAGTAAATTTGTATTATTACTATATTAAGACATCAAACTATTTTCTGTAGGCGGATAAATATTAATGAAAGCAATAGAGATAGAAGCCAAAAATTTTGAAACGCAAGCAGAAACTTTGAGCAGAACTATTAGCGAAGAAGGTGGGCTAATTATTGCGAATACTGAGAAATTAGAAGATATAAGCTATGCCTTCTATCTATATGTAAATCAAATGCTTATTGAGAAATCAAGTTATATTTCAGAAAGTACGTACACTTTTAAAACACTCCCAACTAGTCTAAATATTTCCGTAAAATTCTTTTATTTAGATACTTTAGGAAATAAATATTCAGTAAAGGAAGAGAAGCTGTTTGACTCGGACCTTATCATTAAATCAAAAGAAATTTTCTTGGAGAAATCAGATGAAGAGTTTTTTGAGGAGAGCTTAATTCTGTTGCTAAGAAATGATATATCTAGTTTGATTACTTTTTTCGAAGCAAGATATATGGGGTTAGATAACAAGCATAAATCTCGTCTATATATTCAACTGATAAATCATGCAAAAAGTAATGGTTTTAAAAATTCAAGCTTACAAGTCTTGAGTAAAATTGCTCTGTCTCTTTATGAAGACAGATATACCTTAATGGCTCATACAGGGGTATGTATAAATACTGGTAGTATTGTAGAAGCCAATCAAGCGATTTTAAAGCTTCAAAATAAATACCAAGTGGAAGAAGAAAAAATAGTAAAACTTAAGAATAATTTACTATCTATACTTGAGCAACACATACATAAAATTGACTTAAATGGCAATGTGGTCAGTATAGTAAAAAATGTTAGTAAAAAATCTACTAATTTAGATTCTGAATATAATAAAATACCTAATGATAAGTACACTGAAGAGTATGTCCTTACTATATTAAATAAAGATGGGGCTGAGAGTCTTATAAAGCTTATAGATAGTGAAACACTGAGTAATAAAGCTAAGGCCACACTTGCACTAAAAGCCGCCAAAATAGTACGTAGCTATACAAATTCTCGTCCAGCAAATTTTGAAAAAGACACTAATTTGTTAGCATCGTATGCTTATAGCCTTGATAAAAGTGAAAGCACACTGCGTAACGTTTATTTTGCTTATCAGCGTACACTTGAATACGACAAGTTAGAGGAGATCATTGCTCTTTTACGTATGATCGCAGGAGACAACCCGACATCAAGGCAGCGTAAATTATTATGGTCAACACCTTCGCATCTCATTACCTTAGCCAGTCAGGTTCCTGAACGTCAGCAGAGTATGGCTTATGAACCTACACCGGGTAAAATCTGTTATGTAATTCATAACAGTTTGCCTTATTCCAGTGGTGGTTATGCCACTCGTGGACATGGTTTACTTACTGCGTTGAAGGGTCAAGGTCTAGACATCTATGCTATCACTAGGCCTGGCTACCCCCATGATATCAGTCAAGTCCAAATAGAAGATATAACGCCAGCTGATCGCATAGATGATGTTGTCTATAAGCGTTTATTATCACCTTCTCGCCGTGATTATTCAAATTATGAGTACATATTAAAAGCAGTAGAAAGTTATAAGCAAGCTTTTGAAGTAGATAAACCTGCTCTCATTATTGCAGCATCAAACCATCTAGATGGTATGCCTGCTATGTTTGCTGCTCGTACTCTTGGCATTCCATTTATCTACGAAATACGTGGTTTTTGGGAAATAACTCGTCTTTCAAAGTATCCTGAGTTTGAACAAGATCCTATGTTCGAAGTAGAAAAGCGCTTAGAAGCGGTTGTTGCAGAACATGCCGATCATATATTTACGCTTACTCAAGGAATGGTGGATGAATTAGAGTCGAGAGGTGTACCAACTAAAGATAGAGTCACCTTATTACCTAACTCGTGTAATATCGAACGCTTTAACCTTATGTCAAAAGATATAGAATTGGCTGCTGAGCTAAATATTCCCCTAGATGTGCCTGTGATAGGTTATGTTGGCACCTTAGTCAGTTATGAAGGACTTGATGATCTTGCTTTTGCTTGTTCTAAACTCAAGCAATTAGGCTATGAGTTTAGATTACTTATAGTAGGCAATGAGAATGCGACAGGGCAAGGCAAAGGTAGCATCATACAACAGATAGAGAAAATTGCCCAAGATACAGGATTTATGGATTGGCTGATCATGCCAGGTAGAATACCTTTTGAGCAAGTTGAGCGATATTACTCACTGATTGACATCGCTCCATTCCCTCGCAAAGCATGGCCAGTATGCGAGATAGTTCCTCCTATGAAAACCTTAGAAGCACTTTCAATGAAAAAGGCAGTATTAGTATCAAGCAATAAGGCTTTGACGGAAATGATCACTCATGACGTGAATGGTCGAGTGTTTGAGCGTGGTAATACAGAGGACTTAGTAGTGCAACTCAAATACTTGCTTGATCATCCAGAAAAGTGGTTAGGCTACGGTGAGGAAGGACGTATATTCGTTGAGAATGAACGTACTTGGCAGCGTACGGCTGAAAAGGCTGTTAAGATAATTCACAGTATATTTAAAAATTAATGGAAGACTATACATGTTAATTCCTTATGAAAATCTCACTAGTAAAACCCATGATATAAATAATACAACTTTAGAAGCCTTAAAGGATTTAGAGGAAGGGTGGGTTAGAAGAAACTACTCACCAGTTAACTTAAGAAAGAATATAAATTGGAAATTAGAATCAGAGGAAGAACGTAGCTGGAACTTTCATATACATTCTTGGGATATGTTAGAAAATTTATTGATGGCTTCTTCTTTTAAGCTTTATACGGTTTTTTTAGAACCTGCCATTAAAATTGCATTAGACTGGTGTGATAAAAACATCAAAAATGGTTCAGAACCGAGTGATGAGCTTTCTAAATTTGCTTGGTATGATATGGCAGTTGGTCTCAGAGCATATCGATTGGCATATATTATAGATGCAGCGAAAAACTTAGGTATATTAAGTAAGGATGATGAAAGTAAGCTTTGGAGCGCTTTGATGATTCATCATTCGTATTTGATGAATGACGAAAATATTGCCTTCCACACTAACCATGGCTATTATCAAGCATCAGGCCAGATTGCCATGGGTCGACGTTTTAAAGAAGTTTCATCAGAAATGGCTTTGGCTTTAGAGACGGGAATAAGTCGTTTTCATATTATGTTAAACCAACAATTTACTGAGTCTGGAGTTCATCGAGAGCATTCACCTGACTATCATAGAATGGTTTATGACACTTTGATTGGAGTCATTAATGCTGGTCTCATCGAAGATAATGACCTAATTGAGTATACTAAAAAAATAGAAGAAGCTTTGTCTTGGTTTGTATTGCCTAATCAAAGACTATTGAATTTTGGCGACTCAGATTGGCGATCAGTAGCACGTAAACCTAAGATAGCAAAAGCCAAATGGCAAACAAGTGCGATGCAGTTTGTGGTTACAAATGGCGAAATAGGTAATCTATCTAAAGAGACTTTAAAGGTATTTGAAAAGGGGGGTTATTATATAGCTAGGTTCAATCAAAAAGAGGACAGTGGCAAGTATGATACTTATAGTTATTTGGCGCAAACTGCTGCTTTCCATTCAAGAACTCATAAACATGCAGACGACTTGAGTTTTGTTTGGTATGAGAAAGGGCATAACATACTTATTGATGCAGGTCGATATGGTTATATTGGCAAAGCTGAAATGGGGTCAGAGCTATGGAAACAGGGTTATTGGTATACTCACCCTAACAGACTATATTGCGAATCTACGCGCGCTCATAATACGTTAGAGTTTGATGAGAAGAACTATCCTCGCAAAGGAGCGAAACCCTACGGAAGTGCTATTGGACGTCATAAACAATATGCTAATGGATTAACTATATTAGAAACTGAATGTAAACATTTTAAAAGTGTCCGTCATGCAAGGGTGCTTGTATATATGCCAAATCAATGGCTAATTGTATTTGATTGGTTTAAAGATAACTTAGATGAAAAGCATGATGTACGTCAATGGTTTAATTTTGCACCAGAAATAGAGTTGGTTCAAAGAGATAATAACTATGTTGCCAAACTCGATGATAAGAATGAACTTTATGTAGCTGATTTATTAGAAGGGGTTACTGGTTCTGAAGTTAAGAATGGTATAGAAGAGCCTAGATTGCAAGGTTGGTTTTCACCTGCGGAAAGGGAGTTCATTCCTGTAGACTCTATTAACTATAAGTTAGAGGAATCGGCAACAGGATCAATAGCTACCCTTCTAAGTTTTAACGGGTTGCCTACTATTGATGTCAGTAAGAATCAGGTCAGTATTTCAGGTCGTAATTTAACATGTACTTGGTCTGATAGCGCAGGTAAACATATTTTGACGTTAAATAGAAAGGTAGACCAAGACTTAAAAGTTGAGTATCAAGTAAATATTTGATTTATAGGAATTAATATGGATGTTAACGGACTTTATAGCTTTGATCCTTATAATGAAAGAGGGATAATAGAATTAACACGCTTAGCTATTTACGACAATCAGAAAAAAATTTTTATACATTTTGAAGTCATTGATCCCTATGCTAAGTACCATATTAGCCATAAAGATTTGGGTAGTCATTTCGATTTTAAATACAAGTATCAAGTTCTTGATGACAGTGGTAAAGAAACCAAGTGGAAAGACCATGATAGTGGCTATCGATTTTTAGTTCCTGAACAAATAAATGAAGCGGGACTAAAATATGTTTTTTACCCTTCATTAAGTGCTTCAAAGTACTTAATAGTAGGTTTTCAAGCTATCCAGAATACTCCCAGTTATAATTATATACGTACTTTAAATGGTATTAATGCGCACCGTTTATATATCAAAGACGATTACGGCTTAGATGAAAAAACCCATTCTAGCTATTATCTTAACGAAAGAAACCCAATAAATGTAGAAAGCTTAGTACAGCTACTTATCGATAATTATGTTGAACATCTTAATATCAGTAAAGAAAATGTAATATTTATCGGTTCAAGCAAAGGAGGTTTTGCGGGACTATACCATGGTTATAAGTATGGCGTAGGCCATATCATAGTTGGTGGTCCGCAGACAATGCTGGGGGACTATTTATGCGTAAATTCAAAAGACTCAATACGTCCAGCTATATTCGAAAAGATATTTGGTAGTTCGACTAAAAAAGAATACGCCAACAACCTTATGTATAAAGTTTTAGAAAAAGCTAAAAGACCATTTCCTAATACTATGATACACGTTGGTAAAGGGGAGCCACACTATGCTGAGCATGCTATTCCTTTTATGAAATGGGCCGATACGCTAGAGATAAGTAATGTGAAATGGGATTTTGGTGATTATGATACTCATGAAGAGTTGGCAGTTCACTATCCAATTTTTTTAGAAAAATCAGTCAAAGAAATTATTAATAGTGAGGTAGCTCAAGAATGAATTCAAAATTAGAGTCCAGTTTCCAGATATTTGGTATCTATGGTTTGATAACTTATTTAAATCAAAATAACGAAGAAAAAAATCCAAGAGTTCAAGCCTATAACTTATTAAAAGCTGGTCGTGAACTGGCAAAGAAATCAGCCAATGAGACATTAAGCTATCTACCAGATATTGCTTTTGATTTGAGTAGACATGAGAGTGTCTATCGTATGTCAGCTTTATTTTATATCGAATTAGATAATACTCATGAAGCCTTAAAGTGTTTGTCCTATCTGCACTATTATTATGAGGAGCAGTCTGTAGAACCTCACAAACAGTATGCTCTGATTAAGCAGCAATTAGTCGATAACAATAAAGACGACGTCGATATTGAAGCCTTCATAGAAGAGTATCAGAAACAGTATCAATACCAGAAAATAGCAAATAACATTAAAGAATATTCTGAATCTATACCAACGGAAGATTTGTCAGAACAAAAAATGTATTTTAAGCGCTTATATCGTCGTTATGGTGTTGATACTTTAATATTCGCTATAGAAAACGACACTCGCTTTAATAACAGGGTAAAGGCGGTACTACTTATTAGAGCAAGTCGTGCAATAGGAGCCATTGCGGAAGAAGGAACAAGTATCGAATCAGTTTTTGCCAACAAAGCGCTTCAACTAGATGAGTCTAAAGCAGTAGTAGAGAATAGCTATCAAGCTTATCTGAGAGCTGGCGACTTAAATAAGCTGGCTCAGTTAAAAGAAAAGCACCCAGAAATTTTATTATAACTGAACAAAATTATACTGATGTACGTTTTAGACTACAGAACAAAAGTAGATGAAAATAATTAATCAGCTGGTAACAGAGCATTTAATCTTTTATTTATCTTAGGGCAGTCAGGCTTTAGCGTGGCTGCTTTTTTTATAAAGGTTAAAGCTATGTTTCGATTATAAAAAGCATAAAGGTTACTCGCATCTCCAAAGAAGAAAGATTCATGTCTAGACTCTGGGTATTTATCGCGTAACATAGTTAGGCAGTATTTCATGACGATACGTTCTCTAGCTTCAGTCATCTGTGGGTTAAGGCTCGACATAAACCGATGATAGCCTATATAGTTACGACGTTTTTTTAATGTCTTAAAATTTTTTGATTTAGATGAATGATAACTGTCTGTCACAATACTATTTAACATCAGATCTAGAGCGTCAATTTTAGTAAGGTGGCTAGGTATACTATGGCCTACACCGGGAACTCTTATCTGTATAACTCGCGCACACTTTTTAGGAAAGGCTCGCATTATGAGTTCTTTATAAACCTAGTTTTGCTTCGATAGGCAATGATGCTATTGTCATAATGAGTCTCCATTAAATTAATTTAATAAAATAAGTCACTATTTAAAATTTTCATTAAATGTATTAGTAGTATTACCTTTTCTAATATTTCTATCGTTATTTGAACCTGTATTGTTAGTGACCTTATTATGTTCAGCTTCTTTAGTAAGTCGGATAGCCACTTTAGAGTGTGTAATAATATTATTTTTAATGATATTGTTAGAGGAAGCTAGCGAAATCGCATACTCTTTACAGTGTTGTAAGTGGTTATCAGTGATGGTTAAGTAATTGAACTCCGTTTTATTAGCCATACATCCATAAGATGCCTTAATAATCTGGTTGCTTTTAATAATCATATGATCGCCATTACAACGTATAGAAACATGTTCAGTATCACGGATGATATTATCAGCGATGATACTAGACGAGCCAGCGGAAACACCATCATAGAAACCTATGACGGTGTTATTAGCAACCATACAATGCTCTGCCCCATTTAGTTTAATACAGGCTCCTTTCTCTTCAATGGTTTGATCGATGTAATTGTTTAAAACGTGAATATCACGAGATTTTTGCTCGGGTAATTCAGCTTCTGATGACGTTTCTGCTTTTACAAGTGAGCGAATATGATGACCTATGCATCCTTTTATAATGCCTTTGCCAGAATTAAGCTCATATAAAATAGCGTCATTACCAACGTGTTCAAAGACACAAGCATCCACTATATTGTAACGACCGGAATCTTTGTCCTTGTCAGAGTTGAAGCGTCCAAACCTGATAACATGCTCTTTACAATGTAAAAAGCTGACACCATATACTTGATTATATTGCCCTTTGAAGGAGTAAATATTATTGCTTTGGCAGTCCTTGATAATGCCACCTCGCACTACATTGTGTGAAGTTCCTTGTTCGAATATAGCCACGTTGTTTTTAAAATTGTGCGCATCTATATTGTTTAGCTCAATTTGCTTGTTATTTTCGAACCTTAAAGCAACTTGATAGGATTTTTTGGACTGAACCGTAGTCTTACCATCGAAAGCAATATTTGATATTTCAATAGCGTTCGTTGATGAGTCAAACATGAGGTAACGATGGTTTGTATCTTGATTGCTCATAATACAAGCTTGATCACCAGAAAAAGAAACCCCTTTTATATCTATACCGGATACTAGATAAATCCCAGAAGGGAAAAAAAGAGACTGCTTTGTCTTAGCTGCTTGATTGAAAGCCACTTGTACGGCCTCACTATCATCTGTAGTTCCGTCTGCAACTACTCCAAATTGCCGTACAGATAGGGAGCTTTGTAGAGCTAATGAAGGTTTTGTATAAGCACTATTGGCTAATATTGCAAAACCTAATAAGCCTTTACCAAAATGACGTCTTTGCAAACAGTTTCTCCAAAATAGTTCTAATCTGATAGAATTCTAAAACAAATACAAATATGCTAGTTCTGTCACTATCTAAAATTAAAAAATATAAACTTAAAATATAGGCCTAATACTTTGTTAAAGCTAGCACTAATTAGTGATGAATTGACCTCTCAATCCTTAAGCATGGTAGATTCTGTCAAACTACTCGAATATAAATTACAGTACCAATTTTGGCGAAAACGTAAACCTGACTTCATCTTAGTAGAATCAGCATGGCGCGGTTATAAAGACAAATGGCGTTACAAAATTGCTAATTATCCTGATTATCCTGAACGTAATAATGTTGAACTGCGTAAACTGTTAGAACTGGCAGATAAACATAATATTCCTGCTGTATTTTGGAATAAAGAAGACGGTGCTCACTTTAACCGTTTCATTGACTCTGCCAGTCTATTTAAGTACGTGCTAACCGTTGATGAAAACTGTGTTAAGCGCTACCGCGCTATATTAGGTAATAGCGTGAAAGTAGGGGTGCTACCATTTGCAGTGCAGCCTAAGTTTCATCATCCAACTTCCTTGCCCCCTCATTATAACCAGAGTTTATTTGTTGGCAGCTATAGTCATCATATTCACAATGCGCGCCAGCAATGGCAGGATATGGTATTTACTTCAGCTTCTCCTCATGGACTGACCATCGTCGATCGTAACTCTGATCGTAAGTCTGATGTCTATCGCTATCCTGACCTATCGAATATGACTATCAAGCCTGCCGTGCCTTATGACCAGACGGGTAAGCTTTTTAGGCAATACTCGCATTGTCTGAATGTCAATACCGTGACTGACTCCCCCAGTATGTTCTCCCGTCGTCTGATTGAAATTATGGCTTGTGGGCGACTGGCAGTGACCAATCCTAGCTTGTCGGTCAGTACCCGCTTTGAAGGTATGTGTGAAGTTATTGATAGTAAGGAGCAAGCAGATGAATTATTTGCACAATTATCTAGAGGTTATACTACACAGCAGATAGAAATGATGCGCTATGCTAGCAATCATGTATTGCAAAATTATAATTACGATAAATGGATTAAGAACATCGTTGAGTTTATTGAGCTATAGTCATTTCAATACGTTATTGTTTCTAACGCTTATTTATATTCCTTTCATCTTTTTAAATAGCTAAAAAACTATGAAAAAAATTACTCACGCTGTTATCCCTGTCGCAGGCTTTGGCACACGTATGTTGCCATTGTCTAAATCTGTGCCAAAAGAGCTGTTACCGCTTGGTAATCGTCCCGCTATTCACTATGTGGTCGAAGAGGCAATCGCTGCGGGTATCAAGCATATCGTCTTGGTCGGTCATGCGCAAAAAAGTGCGATTGAAAACTATTTTGATGTTAATGCTGAATTAGATAATCAATTACGCCACAAAGGCAAAGAAGCGCTGGCGGATAGCTTAAACTGGTTACCAGACGATGTGACAGTTTCGATGATACGTCAGGGTAAAGCTTTAGGGCTTGGCCATGCGGTACTCGCTGCTCGACCAATCATCGGTGAGCATGACTTTGCCGTTCTGCTTCCAGATGTCGTGCTTGATCCATTTACTGGCGATATGGCTGCTGATAATTTAGCGTTTATGATTGATGCTTTTAGCAAAGACAATCATTCACAAATATTAGTCGATAATGTTGCCGATGAAGATGTGCATAAATATGGTATTGCTAAGCTGAGCGACGCTATTGAGATTGATGAGCAATCAGATACTAATACTAGCTTTAAAGTCGCAGGATTTGTAGAAAAGCCCAACTTAGCCGATGCACCTTCTAAATTGGCAGTCGTTGGTCGTTATGTCTTTAGCAATCAAATCTTTGACTATTTGGCCAATACCAAAGCCTCGGTCGGTGGTGAAATTCAGCTGACCGATGCTATTGATGCCTTGATTAGCAAATACGGCGTCAATGTCACAACCATGCGTGGTGACAGCTATGATGCTGGTGACATGCGTTCATATATGCAGGCGTTTATCTATTTTGCCGAGCGGCAATTAGCAGTCGATGAATAGCTGATGAATGAGATAAAGGGCGATACCGCTTACAACAGTGCTCGAAACTCTACATACTGGCAGCAATTGCAAACGCTTGCTAAGCAGCCGTGGTCACTGGCAGCCTTGTTTGCGCAAGATGATAATCGTGCAACGCGCTTTAGTATGCAAGCTGGTGCGCTATATATGGACTATAGCAAGCAATGTATTGATGAGCAGGTATTAGCAAAGTTATTACAGCTAGCAGATAGTTGTGAACTGTCCACACGGATTGATGCACTCATGCAAGGCGCGATGGTGAATACCAGTGAAGAGCGAGCAGCCTTGCATACGGCACTACGTTTGCCCGAGACGGCAGAGCTGAAAATTGGTGACCAAAATGTCGTCGTTGACGTCCATCATAGTCTTTCACAAGTAGCGCGCTTATCTGAACGTGTCCGCAACGGTACATGGCGTGGATTTTCGGGTCAAGCCATCACGGATGTCGTTAATATTGGCGTCGGTGGCTCTGATCTTGGACCGCTCATGGCGACTACTGCACTTGACGAGTGGGCAGATACAGACATTGAAGTACATTTCGTCTCCAACATGGACGGTACTCAGCTTGATAATCTGCTCAAGCATCTTAATCCTGAGACAACCTTATTTATTATCTCGTCCAAATCATTTGGTACGGTTGATACGTTATCTAATGCGAAGACAGCTTTGTCATGGCTGCTTGCCACTGCCAAACTGCGTGCAGGTACGGAAGACAGTGTGCTACGTCGTCACTTTATTGGCATATCGGCCAATAGTGAAAAAATGAGTACTTGGGGTATTCATCCAGAGCATCAGCTACAGCTTTGGGAATGGGTTGGCGGTCGATTTTCTTTATGGTCAGCGATTGGACTGGCGATCGCTATTCGTATTGGTATGCCTGGTTTTAAAGCATTATTAGCTGGTGCGCATAGTATGGACGAGCACTTTGCGCAAGCTGATTTTTCAGAGAACTTACCGGTATTATTAGGGCTGCTTGCTGTTTGGAACAGTACCTTTTTACAGGTGAATGCCCATACCGTACTGCCGTATGATGGTCGTCTCAGCTATTTGCCAAGCTACTTAACTCAGTTAGAGATGGAGAGTAACGGTAAGTCCGTCACCCAACATGGCGATCATATTGACTATGATACTTGCCCGATTCTATGGGGTGAAATTGGCTCCAATGCTCAGCATGCCTTCTATCAGTTGTTACATCAAGGCACACAGCAGGTTTCTTGTGACTTTATTGCTTGTGTGCGTCGTTATAGTGGTCAGATGAAAAATGCGCCATTACAACAGCAGCATGAGCTGTCTTTAGCCAACTGTTTGGCACAAAGTCGAGTGCTGGCCTTTGGTAATGCTGCGCTCCAAGAGTCTGAGGTACAAGTAGCGTCTGCTGCGGAAAAATATAAATACTACCGTGGCAATCAGCCTTCAACCACGTTGCTCATTGAGGAGTTGACTCCGCATAGTTTAGGGGCGCTGGTTGCGCTTTATGAACACAAGGTATATGTCATGGCCAGTATCTGGGATATTAACCCGTTTGATCAATGGGGCGTTGAGATGGGCAAGCAGATGGCAGAATCTGTACATCAAGCCATGCAGCAAGAGGTAAGCGGTCAATTTGATACCTCTACTGATCAACTATTAAAGCATATCAAGCGTTGGTCTTAACGTTACTCGCATACTGATATTAATATAAAATATTGAAAGGTCGTTCTATGTCAGATGAACTGAGTCATAAATGTAAAAAACCGTCCGTCTGCGTGCTCGTTGGTCATAGTATTGAGGCCATTACCAGTGCCGTGGTGCTGGCAAGCTTGGGTCAGACTGTTCATTTATATGCAGACGTAGCGATGCTAGAGCAGCAGTTGCAGCAATATAGCTTTGAGCATCACTTGCAAGCGCTATGGCAAATGTATGAGCAGCAGCAAATCATTCTCAGTAAAGCGTTGCCAGATAGTGCTGATACATTAATAAAAGGCTATGAATCAGTAGGTCATGACGAAGCGGATACTCAGAGCATTGTGGCACTTTATTGGTTGTTTTTAGACAGTATCAAGCCAGTATGGGCAGAAGCCAGCTGGATTACCGCATTCAACCACAGTCATCAACAGGCGCTGCCTGTGATTATGAGTGGCATTGAGAAACTAGGGATTGTCTCAGTACTCGCTCAGAATTTGCAGCGCGCGTGGGTATATTATGTGCCGTTTGTATTCTTGCAAGACGGTGATGCTTATAGCTCGATGTTGAACCCTGCATTGTGGTTACTCGGTGAAAAAACAGTCAACAGTAGCCAGCATCTAGAGGTATTGAAGCCGTTAATGCAGCATGCGCATGCCGCTCATCATGCTGATATCGCAACGATAGAGTTTGCCCGTAGCAGTATTATGGCGATGCTCGCGACGCGAGTGAGTTTTATGAATGAGATGTCACGCTTGGCTGACAGTCAGCATGTTGATATCAAGCAAGTCAGTCGTATTATGGGGCTAGATGAGCGTGTCGGCAGCAGCTATCTGCAAGCAGGCTGGGGCTTTGGAGGCAATACATTGCCGACCGAGCTGGCTAAATTACAGCAGTCGAGCGTGAGTCATAGTTTAGATATGCCGCTGTTACAGTCAGTCATGCACATCAATGAAGACCAAAAAGAGCTGATATTCCGTAAATTCTGGCAATATTTTGATGGCTTTATTGATAATAAAACGGTGATGATTTGGGGCGGTAGTTATAAATCAGGCTCTGGACGTACTGCAGGCTCAGCCATACATCCATTACTAGCATTGCTGTGGTCTTATAATATTCGTACTTTGGTGTATAGCGATAAAGCACAAGATGAACTTGCCGCGCTTTATCAGCAGCAACCATTACTGCAATTGATTAATACTCCTTATCAGCAGCTAAATGCCGCACAGGCTGTTTTTATCGTTAGTTGGTCGCCACAAGATCAACTAGATATTGCCAAGCTTAATCAACAGGCGATGCCAGTATTTGATGCACAAAATGTAATGACACGCTCGCAGATAGATAGTTTAGTGGGTGACTATTTAGGTATTGGTCGGTCTAAATAGTTCTATTTAAGTTTGTTTATTGCTAAAAAAGCTCGCTGATTATTATTAGCGAGCTTTTTTTGATTTTAAGTAAGGCGTATTAGGGCGTGTCATCATTTAGATTGTGAGGCTTAAAATGAGAAAAATTGCAGCCAAACAAGGAAGAAATTGCCGCAAATATGAACATATTGACAA
>NZ_AHVZ01000028.1:0-29369 GCF_000247495.1 Psychrobacter sp. PAMC 21119
AAGAATATGGGCATTTAGACCTACCAAATACTACTAATTCTCTCGAAGGGTTATTCAGTGAGCTCAAGCGACAATTACACAGTCATCATGGGCTAAATGAGTATCGTAAGTTACGGTTTATTAAAGACTTTTTAGAGTCAAAGACACTCAAATAGCATGAATTATGTCCATTAGCGACTACCTTCTAATTTCTAGCATGAATTTTGTCCATTACACCTTAATATTAAAATGCTTTGCGGTAGCAATGCCTGAATGTCCTTGTTGATAATAGGCTATCACCCTTAGTTTAAAGTCGATGTCATACTTCATAAAATAACCCCCATAAGTTGTGTCCAACTTATGGGGGTCAGTTCAAGAGAGCGGGTTTTTATTAGGGCGTGTCTTCATTTCAAAAATGGCGATAAAAATCAGATAAATTGCCGTCAAACAAGAAAAATAGCGCAGATAATATCAGGATACTAACCAGCTATTTGACGATGTTTGGCAAGATTTAGCCATTTTTAGCCCATTTAGATGACTATCGAGTGAATTGAAGACAGGCCCTAATAGGCTTATATTTTTATCAAATGTTTTAGGCAAATACTTTTAAGCGTGCGCGACCATTAATGACGGCTTGTTTAACTTGATTTGGTGCTGTGCCACCTAAATGATCACGAGCTGCCAATGAGCCTTCTAGTGTTAAAAAGTCAAAAACATCGTCACCAATAGCATCGCTAAACTGCTGGAGCTGCGCCAAGGATAAATCACTCAAATCGACGCCTTCTTTGATACCCAAAGCAACGGCATTACCCACCACTTCATGGGCATCACGGAAAGCGACACCGTTACGTACCAGATAGTCTGCCAAATCAGTCGCTGTCGCATAGCCTTTCATTGTAGCGGCGCGCATGTTTTCTTTATTTGGGGTGATGTTTGGTAGCATGTCACCAAAGGCCAATAAACAGCCGGTAAGCGTATCGACGCAATCAAAGAGCGGCTCTTTGTCTTCTTGGTTGTCTTTATTGTAGGCGAGGGGCTGGCTCTTCATCAGGCTCAGCAAGGTCATGAGTTGACCAAAGACACGGGCTGCTTTACCGCGTACTAACTCTGGTACGTCAGGGTTTTTCTTTTGCGGCATGATAGATGAGCCGGTACAGAAGCGATCTGGTATCTGTACAAAGTTAAACTGCGCTGACATCCATAGGATAATCTCTTCGCTCATGCGTGACATGTGCATCATCAAGATAGAAGCAGCTGATGTGAACTCAATAGCGAAGTCGCGATCTGAGACAGCATCAAGCGAGTTTTGGCAAATGCCTTCAAAGCCCAACAGTTCAGCGGTAATCGTACGATCGATTGGGAAGGTCGTGCCAGCAAGCGCGGCACTACCAAGCGGCATCTGATTGATACGGCGACGCGCATCGACTAGACGTTCAGTATCGCGGTATAACATCTCAAACCAAGCCATCACATGATGACCAAAGCTGACTGGCTGCGCGGTTTGCAAATGGGTGAAACCAGGCATGATGGTATCAGTATGCTGCTCAGCCAAATCTAGCAAACCACTTTGCAAGCGCACTAACAAGGCAATGATATTATCAGTCTCTTCGCGCAGCCATAAACGGATATCGGTGGCGACCTGATCATTACGGCTACGACCAGTGTGTAGCTTTTTGCCCACCGCACCGACGATATCTGTCAGGCGCGATTCAACGTTCATATGCACGTCTTCAAGCGCAATCGACCAATTAAACTCACCAGCTTCGATCTCTTTCAGCACTTGTTGTAGACCGTCAATAATAGTGGCAACATCATCAGCACTTAAGATGTCACATTCTTTTAGCATGGTTGCGTGTGCAATCGAGCCTTGAATATCGTGCCGCGCGAAGCGTTGATCGAAGCCCACGGAGGCAGTAAAGGCAGCGACGAAGCTATCGGTTGCTTCACTAAAGCGCCCGCCCCACATCTGCTGACCTTGGCTGTTTGAAGGACTGCTTACAGGGCTGTTTTGCACCGCAGCGTTTGTTATAGAAGCATCTGTGCTAAAATCAGTGACAGATGAATTTTTATTTGAATCAGGATTACTAGGGTGTGAAGAATTGGCGTTCATATCGGTCTAAGACAAATCAAGAGAATAAGAGCCCAAGTATAGCAAATGATGAGGTTGCCTTACTAGCTGCGCGCTTAGAGTTTTTTATTCCCAAGCTCATGGACGTCATGAGACCTTGGCAGTGGCTGCTTTACATCTTTTTTTGGTCGCTGTTCGTGACGGTGATTGATCGTCATGACTTGGCAACTTGGTCAGAATTTGTGATTAAATTCATGAGCCGATTTTTACAAAACACAGTAAGTATCATCCCATCATTATACCTAGTAGATTATTTACGCCCTGTCTTTACACGTATGAGCATCGTCAAAGTCAGCATTTATATTCTTGCGCTACTCATGCTAGCTTCTGCAATATCAATGACATTAGTCATGCTTATTATGATCAATGTGGGCTGGCTTGAATACGATCTGCAAGCTTTTATTATCAATGTTCTGTTTGATACCATCATTGGTGGCGGCTTTACCTTGGTGTTTCTACTGTATTTTTTACGTCGCTATCGTGAGGTTAGTGCGCTCAAAAAATCGTTTGAGTATAAATTGACTGCACAAAACGATGTGATTAAAGCACGCCTTGCCCCGCATTTCTTCTTTAATACCATTAATACTTTAGTATCCCTTATTGAGTCCAATCCCTCTCGAGCAGCCTCCTTATTGCAACACGTTTCCGCGTTATTTCGTGCCAGTTTTGAAGGTGCCCGAGAGATTAGCTTTGAAGAAGAAATCGCGCTTTGCGAGCATTATCTTGCCATTGAATCTATTCGCTTGGCGGACAAGCTCATTGTCAATTGGCGGCTACCTGACGAGGATGTCATGTATGACATGGTCATCACCGCTTTGATGCTCCAAAGCGTGATTGAAAAGATGCTACTGAATGTGGTTGAAATGACCACCGAAACCATTTATATCGACATTGAAGTAACGTGGCAACAGCATCGCGTGACGATTACCATCAGTGTGCAACTGCCCAAAAAAACCTTAATGGTTCACTACGATTTGCGTCAGCACATGAATTTTTATATTCAAGCCGAACGTTTACGCGCCTACTTTGGCCAAAGTGCCGACATTCAAAGTACCGTCACTAGTAAGCAAATCGTTACTGTCATAGATTATCCTCTTCAAGACGTCAGTCTATGATCTTTATCTGGTTATATTCTCTTTGATAACTGACCGTGGCATATTTATTGCAGCATTTATACTATTATTATTTCGTTATTAGTTTTAAAGGATGGCGATAACAGCTTAAGGATAAATGTTATTATGTTACTGATACGATTAAAGAAATATACTAGGCACGCCGTAAGAAAGGAGTTTCCATGCGGATTGTAGTTTGTGATGATGAGCCGTTAGCACGTGAGCGTTTGGTTAGGATTGTGCAGGAGTCGGGTCATCAAGTGGTTGCGCAAGCAACGACAGGCGCAGAAGCCATCGTGGCAGTGAAAACTCAACAACCGGACATCATTTTATTAGATATTCGCATGCCTGAAATGGATGGGGTTCGCTGTGCGCAAGAGCTTGCTAAGCTTGAGCATCCGCCAGCGATTATTTTTGTCACTGCCTACGATCATTATGCGATTGCTGCGCTAAAAGCCAATGCGATCGGTTATTTATTAAAACCAGCCAATAAAGATGAATTGCTAGAAGCACTTGCTAAAGCGAAAAATCTAAACGCAGCGCAGTTAAATGAGATTCGTAAGCTCGAAGATCCAATGGCACGTCCCGTCCGTGAACATATTGCGGCACGTACCCACCGCGGTGTTGAGCTGATTAAGCTCAAAGACATTTACTACTTTACGGCTGATCAAAAGTACGTCAAAGTTCGTCATAAAGACGGTATTGTCCTCATTGACGAGACCCTAAAAGAGTTGGAGCAAGAGTTTGAAGACCGCCTCTTTCGGGTACACCGTAACGCTATTATTAATCTCAGATTTTTGGACTTTTTAGAGACCTTAGATGCGGGACAGTATCAGATACGGTTTAAAGGTATTGATGAGACGCTAGCGGTTAGCCGCCGCCACCTGCCAGCGTTACGTGAAAAAATTCAGAGTATGTAACACACCATTGTCATAGCGAAATAATCATCCCATATCATCAAACCCTTATTTATGCTTAAATAGGGGTATTTTTTTGCGTTGGCAGTCATGGTAAATGGTCTTTATCGCTAGTTTATAATGTAAATTTGCATGACTGTTTCGCATTGACATCGCATGAATATTGCACTGTCGTATCGAACTTATTGAGGCCCTTTATGAGCAATCCGCAGCAACCTGCTTTGACCACTTTAAATATCGCCACACGCCAGAGTCCGTTGGCTCTGTGGCAAGCTGAACATATTCGTGATCGCCTGCTAGAGATGTATCCTGACTTGACCATTAATCTGCTAAAAATTGTCACTAAAGGTGACAAAATTTTGGACACGCCACTGGCCAAAATCGGTGGCAAAGGCTTGTTTGTCAAAGAGCTTGAGCAAGCGCTGTATGAGAACCAAGCAGATATCGCCGTGCACTCATTAAAAGACGTGCCCATGCAGTTGCCGGAAGGCTTGATGCTGGGTGTTTATTGCAAACGCGCTTCACCAACGGATGCTTTTGTTTCCAATACTTATAATAGTATTGATGAGCTGCCACAAGGTGCGGTAGTTGGCACGTCAAGCTTGCGTCGTCAGTGTCAAATCAAAGCCTATCGCCCCGATCTACAAATCAAAACCTTGCGCGGTAACGTTGGTACCCGTTTGGGTAAGCTGGATGCTGGCGAGTATGATGCGATTATTCTAGCGACCAGTGGTTTACAGCGTATTGAGCTTACCGATCGCATCCGCGGCGAGCTTGATATTGATGCTTGCTTGCCTGCGGTTGGGCAGGGTGCTCTGGCAATTGAATGCCGTGAAGGTGATGACGAGGTGATAAAATTACTCGCACCGCTCAATGATGATAAGGCTCGTATTCGCCTGATCGCTGAGCGCGCGCTAAACCGTCATTTAGAAGGTGGTTGCCAAGTGCCGATTGCGGCTTATGCCGTTCTACAAATGGCTGATGAAACAGCTGCCAACAACGATGACAATGGTAATAATGGCAACAATGATAATGGCAATGTGTTGTGGTTGCGTGGTCGTGTGGGTCAGGCCGATGGTAGTGAACTACTAAAAGCGGACAAACGGCTCACGTTAGTCGGCACACAAGCCGAGCAAGAAGTGCAGGCCAATCAGCTAGGTATTGATGTTGCCAAGCTCCTACTTGCCGATGGTGCTGGTGCTATCTTATCAGCGATTTATCATCCTGAATAATATTAGAATAAATAATATCTAAGCAAATGGCATCTAAGAATAGTATTTCTGTATGGTGAGTAGCTTAATCATAGAGTGGTAATTACTTATAATAACTCTGATTACGCTCACTTTAATTTCATCAGCATTGTTTCATGGTCGGTTTATGACTTGTTCAACGTCACAGCTCACGGATTCACCTCACTCGACTGAGCAATCATCAGCGCTGCCGCAAGTAGTCATCAACACGCGCCCGATAGAGCGAGCAGCGCCACTGACGCAGTGTCTACAAGCGGCAGGGCTGTCGGTCATTGAGATGCCGATGTTGGCATTGCAAGCACGTGCAGCGACCGATGAAGACAGAAAAATGATGCAGCAATGGCTAGCTGGTGACTATCAAGCACTGGTTATTGTCAGTCCGACCGCTGCGGCCTCAGGGTTGGCCATGTGGCAAGCACTTGAGGTTGAGCGTCACAAACAAAACAACATTACTGAGCTGGCAGAGTCCGCATTGGCAGCGTTAGAGACGCCAAGTCATTTGATTGCGGTTGGTGAGGTGACTGCTGCTGTCCTCAATGATGCCAAGCGACCTGTAGCAAGTTATCACGTGCTTCAGCCTACCATTGCCAATAACGAAGGTATGCTGGCGATGCCTGAGATTGAAAGTCTACAAGCGGGCGATAAACTATTGATATGGCGTGGACTTGGCGGACGTCGTCTGCTGGTCGATACCTTGCAGGCACGCGGTGTACATATCGATAGTATTGCTTGGTATGAGCGCATCATGCCTGACGAGGCGCAGGGTCAATATGAGCAATGGCTACAAGATTTTCAGGCACAAAACGCATCAAAAACCATAGCATCAGCAGACAGAATAAAGCCCGTCGTCGTGATCAGTAGTGGTACTGCCTTTGAGCATTGGGCAAGTACTGTTAAAGCAACAGCAGTAAAGGCTTCAGAAGCGACGAATTTAGAAGCAATTGCAAATAAAAGCAAGATCGACAATGCAGCGCTTAAATTATCAGACTTTACTTATATCGTATTGGGCGAACGCTTGGCAAACATGGTCGCAGAACAGCAATTGAGCTACTGGCGTGTGGAAGATTTGGCGCCGGAAACCATTCTGGCAGCCATTAGCGCTAAAGTCCTATAGAAAAAACGATTTCTTAATAACCAGACAACACTTAAAGCGTGATACGCTTTTTTTGTTCGCTTTAAATAGGTTTAACCCTACCCATAACGGTACTGTCTTATGTCAATAAATTCTGAATCATTATCTAAGGAACCTTCTGCTATCCAGCAGCGTCGGCAAGCAAACACCTTGTTGTTGCGTCTACAATGGTTGGTGATTTTGCTACTTATCGCGGCATTGTTAGTCTTATATATTAGCCATCAACGTTTTCAACATAGCGTCAATGAGCGTCTGCAAAGCAACGAGCAGGTGGTCAGCCGTCTAAATGAGATGGATGATCGCATATTTGCCATGAGTCAGCAGACCTTACCAGAGCCGAACGTAGCGACCAATAACCAAGCTCAGAATCAGCTGGATTTATTGCGTATTCAAATACAGGCAGCCAATAGATTATTGGCCGACAATAACGATAGCGCAGCGATAGACTTACTACGTGGTCTGCATTGGCAATTGGCACAAAGCAGCAATGAGATTGCCCCAGCGTTGACCGTGGTCATTAAGCAAAGTTTGCTCAAAGATATCGAACGCCTGCAAGCACAAAGTGCACAACCAAGCCCGTGGCAAATCCAAAATCTAGCGATTCAAAATATTCAAGATTTTTTGCACAGTCATGAGCGTGCCGCGAGCAGCAATAGTAATAGTAATGGCACTAGCAATAATAATGGTAATGAAGGCACTCAAAAAAATACTCAGCAAAGTAGAGCAGTAATCAATAATAACCTTGCTTTGACACGCCGCCAATTAATCATTCATGAAGTTATCATGACATTGAATTTAGCGAGCCAAGCCAGCAATATGCGTGAACAAGATCAGCTGGTCAGCTATCTGACGCAAGCTCGTAAACAACTAAAAACCTTAGTGCCACAGTCTTCTATGACTGCTAGCAAACAACCTGCACAAGCAGCAAAAAGTGCGACGAGCGCTGCTGAAAGTACAAACGATCTGGCCAAGAACTTAGAAACAATGAAAGCGCCAAGCGATATTCCAGAAGTACTCGATTGGTTAGATAGACTGATTGCCAATGCACCAAAACCAACGCCACTGCTGACCGCGCAAATTTTGGACAAACCGCAACGTTAACGAAAGATGACGTCAATGAATGAATATTATTTAAGACAATCGTCTATATCAATATTGAAAGATAAGGTTAAAACATGGATCATCCAAATAGAACAGTCGGTCTTGCCACTGAGGTACTAAACGATAGTCGTCCTGACGAATTGGCGCATTATCCTGTTATTCATCATCAGCCGATTCACTGGGGCGAGATGGATGCGTTTAACCACTTAAACAACGTCGTCTATTACCGTTATGCTGAGTCAGCGCGTATTGCGTATTTGCAGACGTTAGGGATGTTTGATGGCAGTATGGTCACCGTATTAGCACAATCCAGTTGCCAGTATTTGCGTCCCGTGACCTATCCGGATACTTTATTATTAGGCGTTCGTTGTCAACGTTTGGGTAATACGAGTATAACCATAGAGTATCGTTACTATAGTAAGGCGCAAGCGGCCATCGTTGCGACGGCTGAAGCAGTCGTGGTGCGCTTAGACAGTGGTGGCAAGAGTAAACTGCCTTGGACAATCGAAGAGCGCGAACGACTGCTCGCATTAGAAACAGACATTGGACATACGCCTAAATTTTAAAACTTAACACCTAATAAGTGAAAAAAGGCACGCTAACGGTAAATTAGCGTGCCTTTTTATGTGTGACTAATATTGAATCATTCAGCCAATCAAATCCTAAACTTGCTTTGGCGCATGCACAAAATCAACCACGTTTAACTCAAAACCTGACAACGCATAAAACTTCATCGGTGATGACAATAGACGCATATCACGCACACCTAAATGACGCAAAATCTGTGCGCCAACCCCGATACTGCGATAAGGCTGTTGGGTAATCGTAGATAGCGACTCATTATCAGCGGCTTTATCCAACGCATCGCCCAAATCAATCGGTTGATGACTGCCAATCCAAACCAAGACGCCACGGTCTGAGGCACTGATTTCTTCTAACGCTGACTGCACGCTCCAGCCACTACGTCCTGTGGTATCATTTTTAGCAGCAAACAAATCACGTAAAGGATGGAAGCCGTGTACACGAACGGTACTAACGCCTTCGCTGACATCACCTTTTACCAAGGCCAAATGCGTCTCATCAGCACCAAATTCACGGAAGCGATGTAGCGTAAAGGTGCCATATTCCGTTTCAAAAGGACGCGTTTCAATCTCTTCTACCGTTTGCTCGTTGGCGATACGGTAGTTGATGAGGTCAGCAATTGTACCCATCTTGATGCCATGCTCTTCGGCAAATATCTCAAGGTCATCACGGCGTGCCATTGTGCCATCCGCATTAATGATTTCAACAATCACTGCTGCTGGCTCAAGCCCTGCCAGACGTGCTAAATCACAACCCGCTTCCGTGTGACCCGCGCGGTGCAAGACGCCACCATTTTGAGCCATGATTGGGAAGATATGTCCAGGTTGGACGATGTCTTCAGGTTTTGCCGAAGAAGAAACCGCTGCTTGAATGGTACGCGCGCGGTCAGCAGCAGAAATGCCGGTGGTGACGCCTTCTGCCGCTTCGATAGAAACCGTAAAGTTGGTGCTAAATTTTGCCTCGTTACGATCAGACATCAACGGCAACGCCAACTGTTGGCAGCGTGCTTGTGACAAGGTCAAGCAGACCAATCCACGTGCATGAGTAATCATAAAATTGATATCTTCAGGGCGCACATGGGTCGCTGCCATAATGATATCACCTTCATTTTCACGGTCTTCATCATCCATCAAGATGACCATTTTTCCGGCACGAATGTCTTCGATAATCTCAGGAATCGTATTTAAACTCATAGTAAGTCTCAATATTTTATTATTTATAGATAGGTGTGATGTGGAATATAAAGCATTATCTGTCTATTGTAGCAGTAGATGCTACAGAGCGCTGTTGCGGTTAAGCAAAGGGCGTTAGATCAAATTGATCCATCGTAGACGTTATTGAATCATTGCTCATATACCAATATGAGGACATTTTAACGCTTTTCAGCCCACTGTGCTGCTTCATCTCAAAACTATATGGGCCAGTCTGTCAAAAATAGTGATAAGTATTATCAATGATTGCTGCTGTTTATCCATTAACGCACACATTACATAATGAGCTGAGCCATGTTATGCATGTTTATTCATTACTCGCCGCTTGGTCTTTCAGCCAATCCATGAACTGTTTACTATGCTGCTCGCGCTGATTATCTGCAAACTCATAAAAGCGTGTGCCGATTAAATTTTCTGGCAAATAAGACTGCGGATAATAATGATTGGGATAATCATGCGGGTAATTATAACCTTGACCATAGCCCTGATTGCGCATCAATTTGGTCACGCCATTACGCAAATGGAGTGGTACGGGCGAGGCATCTTTTTCTGCCAACGCCAACGCCGCATTGATGGCTTTATAGGTGCTATTACTTTTGGCACTGGTGGCTAGATAGACCACCACTTGCCCCAAGATAATACGCGCTTCTGGCATACCAATCGACTGCACACTACGTAACGCTGCATCAGCAAGGAGTAGGGCATTAGGATTGGCATTGCCGATATCTTCGCTGGCCAAAATTACTAAGCGTCGCGCAATAAAGTCAGCAGGCTCACCGCCAACGAGCATCCGCGCCATCCAATACAAAGCTGCATCAGGATCGGAGCCACGGACAGATTTTATCATTGCCGATATAATATCGTAATGCTGCTCGCCATCTTTGTCGTAACGCACCAAAGCGGTTTGCGCCACTCGGCTTACCAGTTCGTCATTAATGATAACTGGCGACTGTTTAGCATCAGCCGTTTGAATCGCTAGCTCCAGTACATTTAGCGCCTTTCTGGCATCACCATGCGCCAATTGACTGATCGTATTTTGCGCTTGCAGGTCGATAGTCAGATTTTGCAGAATGTTATCTTCTTGCATGGCCCGTTGTAAGACTGCACTGATTTGCTCAGGCGTTAGTGGCTCTAGACGATAAACTTGGCAACGAGATAAGAGGGCATTATTGACACTAAAGGAAGGATTTTCAGTAGTCGCACCAATCAAGGTAATATCACCAGACTCTACAGCGCCCAGTAATGCATCTTGCTGAGCTTTGTTAAAACGATGAATCTCATCGATGAACACCACTGGTGATTCGAAGTTTAAAGAATCTTTGGTGTCTAGCACTTCACGCAATTGCTTAACGCCAGTATTCAAGGCAGATAGCGCATGAAAAGGACGACCAACGGCATCAGCGAGCAGCATGGCAATGGTGGTTTTGCCAATGCCAGCTTCACCATGCAAGATAATGGACGGCAGGTGTCCTTGCTCCACCAAACGTCTTAATGGCGCACCCTTTGCTAATAAATGTTCTTGACCAATAATAGCATCAAGAGTTGTGGGGCGCATACGCTGGGCGAGTGGGGTATCGGCATGAAAGTTAGGCGGCATAGGACTCTCTATTATAGGGTCGGATAATTATGACTTTACTACAATGACAGAGTGACTTGATGAAGCTGTTTTGTACAGAATAAATATTCGGCAGTCGTCATGTTTTGTAGAAAAACAAAGTTATTTGATAATCAGTATTAGACATCAGTGGTAAAAATAAGCTAATTTATACAAACAGCCCTTAATCATTGCTCTTCATAACTATTATAGTTGAGCGGCTAGGCTAACGTAGATTGACGTTAAGAAAAATCGGCTAAGTGTACAGCTTATGTCTTAGATACTTGTTTTTCAATGCTTGTTTTTCAATGCTTGGGTTTCAATGTTTGCACCCCTATTTAATGGTTTAGCATGATTCACTAGCGTAAGGTAATTCATTAACGATGTATCAGCAGACTCTCAAGCAGTTTTTACAAGCAAGATTTTCAAAAAAACAATCACGAAAGCTGACTGCTGGCGAGATAGCGCTCGCTCATTCGGTATTCGGTAACAGTATCATACTCGATGACGTTCACCTTAAAACCGCGCGCTGGGTACTCAAAAATTATGCGGTCAGCCCTAATGGTAATATTTACTTTCATCCGGCAGATTGGATAGCAGATTTTGGCCATGCGTCCATTGGTAAGCAAAGTTGGCTCATACACGAGCTAACCCACGTTTGGCAGCTACAACAAGGATTAAAGGTAGTACGCGGTGCCGTTATGGATCGCTGTTATGATTATGTGCTAGAGACGGGTAAATCCTTTTTTAAATATGGTATCGAACAGCAGGCACGCATGGTACAAGACTATTTCGTACGTCGGCAACTTGGCAAAGACTGTCAAGATCTAGAAGCTTGTATTCCATTTCTGACCGTACATGCTGTGAATAATGCGGCAGATAAAAAGTACGACTAAAAAAACGACATAAAGCAGCAATGGATTGCTGTGATAATTCTAACTTTTATTATTTTGCATTAACAAAGGATATGTACTCTGATGTTTAAATTTTTGCCAGAAACGCTGGATAATGAGACTCATGATAGCGATATGAATAAAAGCTTCTCAGACAAAAGCACCAGCTCTCTACGTTATCCCTCAACGTTACTTGTAGTAATGCTAAGCGGCATATTGCTATTGAGTGGTTGCCAGCAAGCAGACACGCAACCTGAGCCAAAGGACAGTCAAAGCACTGAACAGACGAGTGCTGAAGACAGTCAACCAATGCCGCAAAGTGATTCGGCTGCTGCGCGTATCAAACAGTTTCAGCCGTTGTACGTCGCTCAAGCACAAGGGTTGCAGCGTCGGCTACAAGCAGAGTACGAATCGTTGCAAGCCGCTGACGCATCAGACAGCGAAGCCTTGCTCTTAGATAATGATACGGGAACCAGTAATAACGTCAATGGGACAACAACTGGTGAACCTGCGTCTCAAGCCGCTTCTACAGTAGATGCTAGTGGCGCGGATAACCCAAAAAGCAGCACTGGACAAGGTGCCACTGCGACTGGCTCAGTACCTACTACTGTAGATAGCAAAACAGACGTAGATGCCGATATCAATACAAGTACTGAGGTGGGTGAACGTGATTTGACTGTATTAAAGCGTATCAGTCTTGAGCCGCGTAAACCTGTCATGTTGACCGAAGAACAAATCATAGAACGCTATCAACAAACGATGGATGCACTGTATCAGCCTGTGACCACACCGCTCAGTGCAGAAGATTCTGACACGCTAATCGATATAGCAACTTTGGTGCCGCAGTTATTTGAGCATGCAGAAATCGCTGGACGGGTCAGTGCAAAAAGCCCAGCGCTGGCACGTTTGATCATTCAGCATCAGGTATGGGAACAAATAGAAGCTCAGCAAGTCATCGATATGCAACAAATGAAGCTTGACCAACAAAAAGAGTTTGAGACATTGATGACCAAATTTAATGAAACCATTGAAGGATATGATGAACAAATCGCTAAATACGAGCAGACACTAAAAGAATTCCAATAACGCCCCACGTTTTTCTGAACATAAGGATTGAGTTATCAGTAATTTGCAGTAAAACCGATAATATTGATCTAAAAAACGAAGCAATAAAAAATCCCGCACGATGGCGGGATTTTTTATTGCTCAAATACTATTTAGCTTACTTGCGATCTTCGACCTTTACAAAATCACGGCGCGTTTCACCAGTATATAACTGACGTGGGCGACCGATTTTGAATGGTGCACTGTGCATCTCTAACCAATGGCTGATCCAACCAGAAGTACGAGCCAGTGCAAAGATTACGGTAAACATTGACGTTGGGATACCGATAGCTTTCAAGATGATACCAGAGTAAAAATCAACGTTTGGATATAGGTTGCGCTCGATGAAGAACGGGTCTTCTAGTGCAATTTTTTCTAGCGCCATCGCCAATTCAAGCTTAGGATCATTGATACCAAGTGCTTCTAATACCTCATCACAAGTCTCTTTCATTACTTGTGCACGTGGATCGAAGTTTTTGTAGACACGGTGACCAAAGCCCATTAGCTTCACTTCACGGCTTTTTACTTTTTCCATGAATTCAGGCACGTTTTCGACCGTACCGATTTCATCTAGCATCTCAAGAACGGCTTCGTTCGCGCCGCCATGTGATGGTCCCCAAAGGGCTGCGATACCAGCAGCGATACAGGCATAAGGGTTAGCACCCGTAGAGCCGGCTAAACGTACCGTTGACGTAGAAGCGTTTTGCTCATGGTCAGCATGCAAGGTAAAGATTTTGTCCATTGCACGAGTGATGACATCGTTTTTCTGATAATCTACATCAGCAGGCGTTGCAAACATCATGTATAAGAAGTTTTCAGCGTAGTTAAAGTCATTACGCGGGTACATGAACGGTTCGCCCTGAGAGTATTTGTAACTCATTGCAGCAAGCGTTGGCATTTTAGCAATCAGACGAATAGCCGTGATTTCACGATGCTCTTCGTTACTGACGTCTAGGTTGTCATGATAGAAGGCTGATAAAGCACCAACGACACCAACCATAATAGCCATTGGATGCGCGTCACGACGGAAGCCTTCAAAAAACTTACGCAATTGGTCATGGACGCCTGAGTGCTTACGGATCTTTTCAAAGAAATCTGCTTTTTGCTCGGCATTAGGCAATTCGCCATGAACAAGCGCATAAGCCACTTCTAAATATTCAGCGTTGTTTGCTAATTGATCGATAGGGTAGCCGCGATGCAATAACTCGCCTTTGCCGCCATCGATAAAAGTAATTTTTGATTCAACAGGTGCGGTTACTTTAAAACCAGGATCATAAGACCAAAAGCCCGACTCTTGTAACGCCGCAACATCGATAACTGGGCGCCCTAAAGTACCTTTAATAATTGGAAGTTCGTATTCTTTACCATCTACGGTTAGTTTGGCGTGAGTGTCAGCCATAAATTCCTCTCCATTGGTTGTAACTTGTTAGAATAAAAATATACCGACGCACAGCCTCGCGCCATTACTAGTAAAACGGTCAAAATGTTTTTAACGTATTTAATATGCAGGCTATATTAGCAGCAATTCTCTATGATTTGAAAAAACTTTTAGCAGCAAAGGCACCAACTGGTGTGGTTTCATAGTGTCTATCTACTGTAAATTTTGTATCAAAATATGTCTGTCAGGTTATTTTACTTAAAATACATCTCTTCATGAGAAAGTTTATAGCAGCATTACGAGTCTAATATTTTCGGTTTTTCAATATAATTCAGAGACAAATCTCACAAACAGTCACAGCAAAAACTGGCAGAGTATACCTAGCAAGCGAGTGAAGGTTTTTGATAATAATTGCTATTGAAAATCAGTATTATCTCTGTTCATGCATTTATCGATCAAGTATGTATATATTCTTACTAGATGGATAAGTTTGTAATTATTGCTCAGTCATTTTATAATTGTAGCCATTAACTAGCACTAGCTTTGCGCGAATGAACAAATGACCATGCTATAGTGTCGCTCAGAGCGTATTCTATTCATGCTTATTTACGATTGTCTGGTATTATCATAGACCAAACCGCATTCTATGGTTTGAATTTTCTTCTCAACCAATCTTTTCTATTTGTTTGGCATAGTGTTTTGAGTGCTCAGCATAAGGTCTGATATAGAAGACATAGTAACGTTGTCTTGTTATTCATACGACCTATAAAAATAGACTGGTTAGTCGATCTTACTCATGTTTATTCTCTTTGTTGTATAATAGATAGGTTGTTTGATAGGCCTGTCAGTTCGACAAGCGATATTGAGCCGTCTATCAATACCTTTATATACATGATCCTTTCTTCATATTTAGCGCAAACTAAACGAAGTCAGCTAGCTCTTCCTTACTTTATTCGTCTCGTGTGTTGCTCGATGCTTAATTGACACTATTTATGTCAAGCATTGATAGCAGATACAGGAGTATAACCGCAAAAGGATGCCCGCTGTGAAAAGCAACCGACCTATTGATCTGCCTCTAAGCCAAGTGATTAGCGTTAATCGCTCACCGATTGCGATCGCCTCAATCTTGCATCGTATCTCTGGCATTATTCTATTTTTATTGATTCCTGTCATGCTGTGGTTACTACAGAACTCATTGGCGTCGCCTGAGAGTTTTGAGACCGTATTTGACAACGTGCTTGTGCGCTTTTTAGCATGGATATTCGTTGCGGCGATTGCTTATCACTTTGTGATGGGTATCAAGCACTTATTTGCTGATATGGGCATGAATGAAGAACTAAAATCTGGCCGCACTGCGTCTATGGTTAGTTTTGTGATTGCAGCGATTCTAATTGTCGCGTCATTTGTATGGGTGATGTTCTAATGATTAAAAATGATTCAGGAATCAAAAGTGCGACTGGTCTGACTGGTTCAGGCTCACGCGATTGGATTATTCAGCGTATTAGCGCTGTTGTTTTAGCTGTTTATAGTGTGGTATTGCTGGGCTTCTTTTTGACGCATGGCGATGTTACTTATCTTGAATGGTCATCATTTATGACTAGCCTACCGATGCGCTTATTTAGCTTAGTGGCGGTACTTGCACTAGCCGGCCATGCTTGGGTTGGTATGTGGACAGTGTTCACTGATTATATTACCACTGGCAAATTAGGCTCAAGCGCAGCAGGTCTACGTTTGGTATTACAGTCATTGATGATTATTGCTATTTTAGTGTTTTTATTTTGGGGCATCATGATTTTTTGGGGTACTGGTTTCGGTGTTGTTGCCGTTTAACTATAGCCAATCCCTATAATATGAATACGGTGTCAGGGTGTCAGGCTCGCTTAGTCTACTATTTGTAGTACTTCACTCGCCTTACTTGTATCCATATTATATATATTGATAAACCCTATTCATCTATAACCAATAACGGATGCACCCAGCAGCACTAGTGACTGATCAAGCATTATAAAGTCGTCCGTTAGTCGTTAAAAATAGTCATAGCCAATCATAGCGTTGGATATTACTGACTTAGTCAGTCACTTATATAATAGGTGCGCTATGGTTTAGTCAGTGAGCGAACCCAATATAAAGATAGATATGCAAATTAGGTGGCTAAAGGTTGTTTGCGTCATCCACTTTGATAATTTCAAGTAGGGGCGAGACAATACAGTGTTTTGTCCAGCAATAGGATGATTTTGAGACAGCCTTTTTATTTACTTCTAAGCATTAACAGGCATTAGGAAAACCGTAATGGCAACTAGACAAGATAATACCATTAGTAATATTAAGACCCTCAACTACGATGCAGTCATCGTTGGTGGTGGCGGCTCAGGTATGCGTGCTTCACTACATTTGGCTGAAGCGGGCATGAAGGTTGCAGTCTTGACCAAAGTATTCCCAACGCGTTCACACACGGTTGCTGCTCAAGGTGGTATCGGTGCAAGTTTGGGTAATATGAGTAATGATAACTGGCACTTTCACTTTTATGACACCGTCAAAGGGTCGGATTGGTTAGGTGATCAAGACGCTATCGAGTACATGTGCCGTGAAGCGCCAAAAGTCGTCTATGAGCTTGAGCACATGGGTATGCCGTTTGACCGTAACGAAGATGGCACGATTTATCAGCGTCCGTTTGGTGGTCATACATCAAACTATGGCGAAAAAGCGGTACAACGTGCTTGCGCCGCTGCTGACCGTACAGGTCACGCACTATTGCACACGCTATATCAAAAAAACCTAGAGCAAGGCACTGAGTTCTTTATCGAGTGGATTGCTCTTGACTTGATCAAAGACGAAGCCGGCAACATCAACGGCGTCATCGCACTTGAGCAAGAGACTGGTACTGTTGCGGTATTTCAGTCACCAATCACTGTCCTAGCGACCGGTGGTGCAGGCCGTATCTTTGCCGCATCTACCAACGCTTATATCAATACTGGTGACGGTATTGGCATGGCAGTACGTGCTGGTATTCCATTACAAGACATGGAATTCTGGCAGTTCCACCCAACAGGCGTTCATGGTGCAGGCGTGCTATTGACCGAAGGTTGTCGTGGTGAAGGTGCTATCTTACGTAATAAAGATGGCGAAGCATTCATGGAGCGTTATGCGCCAACTGTGAAAGACTTGGCACCACGTGATCTAGTATCACGTTCTATGGATCAAGAAATCAAAGAAGGCCGTGGTTGTGGCCCTAATGCGGATCATATCGTTATGGATATGACGCATCTAGGTGTTGAAACCATCATGAAGCGTTTGCCATCAGTATTTGAGATTGGTAAAAACTTCGCCAACGTTGACATCACCAAAGAGCCGATTCCAGTTATCCCAACCATTCATTATATGATGGGTGGTATTCCAACCACGATTCATGGTCAAGTAATCACGCCTGATCTAGAAGCGGGTACGGATGAAGAAGGTCTATACACGAAAGGCACTGTGGTTAAAGGTCTTTACGCTATCGGCGAATGTGCTTGTGTCAGTGTTCACGGTGCCAACCGTCTAGGTACAAACTCACTACTTGATCTATTGGTATTTGGTCGTGCGGCAGGTAAGCATATCGTTGATGAATTCCATCATGCCGATCACAACTATAAACCACTTGATCCACGTGTCCTTGATTTTACAGTGAAGCGTTTAGACAAGCTGCAACAATCGACCGAAGGCTATAACGCTCAAGACGTTGCGGACGAAATTCGTTCGACCATGCAGACACATGCTAGCGTATTCCGTACGCAAGCGATGATGGACGAAGGCGTTGAGAAGATTTTGGCGCTAGGCGACAAAATCGACCAGATTCATTTGGCTGATAAATCACAAGTCTTTAACACAGCCCGTATCGAAGCTTTCGAAGTGGCTAATCTATATGAAGTGGCTAAAGCAACAATGATATCAGCAGCGATGCGTCATGAAAGTCGCGGTGCACACAGTGTGTCTGATTATGACCGTCCAGAAGATGATGACTATGCACCAAACGGTCGTAACGATCATGACTGGATGAAGCATACGCTTTGGTACTCTGAAGGCAACCGCATCATTTATAAGCCTGTTCGCAAAGTGCCATTGACCGTTGATTATATCGAGCCGAAAGTTCGCGTCTATTAATTTTTGACTGCGCCTCTGGTCTATATGAACAGCGTTACCGTTTTATCCCTTATTAATTTATTAAAAAGGTGACCGCCAGCTACATGCTCATGTCAGCGCTGTGATAAAGATACTCTATCTAGCGCTGATATGTTGCAACCTTTGTACGCCCGCCATCACCTACGTGTGGAGTTTAGCATTATGAGCCGAGGTACTCGCACCATCGAAATCTATCGCTACGATCCTGACTTGGACGCAGCGCCACGTATGCAAACGTATACAGTTGAGTTGTTAGACTCAGATCGTATGTTGCTTGACGTGTTATTACGCCTAAAAAAGGAAGATGAAACCATCACCTTCCGTCGCTCTTGCCGTGAAGGCATCTGTGGCTCTGATGGCATGAACATCAATGGCAAAAATGGTCTAGCCTGTCTTATCAACATGAATACCTTGCCAGAAAAAATTACTGTTCGTCCGTTGCCAGGTTTACCCGTGGTTCGTGATTTGGTCGTCGATATGAACCAATTCTACGAGCAGTATGAAAAAGTACACCCGTACTTAATCAACGATCAGCCAGCACCGCCAACAGAGCGTTTGCAGTCACCTGAACAACGTGAAAAGCTAAACGGTCTGTACGAATGTATTCTATGTGCGTGCTGCTCAACCAGCTGCCCATCGTTCTGGTGGAACCCTGATAAATTCTTAGGTCCATCTGCACTATTACATGCTTATCGCTTCGTCGCTGATAGCCGTGATGGTGATACACAAGCACGTTTGGCACGTTTGGATGATCCGTTCAGCCTATTCCGTTGCCGCGGTATCATGAACTGCGTTTCAGTGTGTCCAAAAGGTTTGAACCCTACCAAAGCAATCGGTCATCTACGTAACATGCTGATAGACCAAGCAGGTTAAACGAGTTAAGTATTGCCTAGTTTATGTACATATCATAATGAAACACCGTCTCAGTATTAGGCGGTGTTTTTTATTAGCTAGATTTGCGTACTGGTAGGAGATAGAAGAGGTATTTCTGTTTACTATTTGGAGAGGCGCATTTGGCTAAAACGCGTTAAATCGCTGGTCAAAAGTAAGCCAGTATTAACAATACGTTGGTGGTATGTAAGAAGTCCTGTTATGTAAACGAACTGTCTATATAATTAGCAGTAGAAATGCACGGAGTAAGAGGTTTATAATAGATATTCATTATGTAAATACCTACTATTGAGCAAACAAACTATGTCGTGCAAGGCATGCATGCTAAGCTATACAGCAATGTATGTTTGCCAAAAATGACAATAAATATCCTTCATAAGAAGACATTTCAGCGAAAATAGCCAATTTATAGGCTAGCTGAACGATAGGGTATTTGCAAAAGGTATTATCATTAATAAATTGGTTATAGCTGATAGCAGTATATATAAATTAATGTTGTGAAACGAGTCAGACAAGAAAACTGGACGTTCACAAATAATTTTATCAGATGGCTATTGTTTGAGCTGAGTATTGTAGTAGCGCCATCATTATTATTTGACATATTTTTTGTCGATAATGATGAACGCTACTTATTACAGTAGTAACAACGATGCCTTATATTAGTTATCAGAATATTATTCATCAGCAATAGCAAATCTTATTACTGTTTAAGCTCAAAAGTCAAAATATCAAATGTACAACGAACGACACAATAATAAGCACGATTTCATTTATCTATCAAATAGACGATTATTATGAATAGTATAACTAAAGAAGCCGCAGACGTAGAACATACTGAACTGGCCGCTGATAATGCCAACTATATCGAAGTGCTTTATGAGCAATACCTAACCGACCCTACTAGTGTTGATACGGATTGGCAAGCGTATTTCGAACAATACAAATCGCCAAACGATGCTCCGCATAATGCTATTAAAGACCAGTTTTTGTTACTTGCTCGCAATCAAACGGCGAACAAGGGCACTCCTGCAACCACAACGACTAGCAATGCAGCTGACTGTGCCGACCCTAAGCAAATGGGCGTACAGCAGCTGATTTCTGCTTATCGTCGCCGTGGTCATCGCCGCGCAAAACTCGATCCATTAGATCTGCACCCACGCGCTGAAGTGGAAGATTTGACGCTTGAGTATCACAATCTTTCAGAAGCCGATCTAGACACCATATATCCCACTAATGATTTGAATATTGGTAAGGACGAAGCACCGTTACGTGAAATTATTGAAATCATGGAACGTGTTTATAGTCGTTATATCGGTATCGAATATATGCATGTTACCACCAGTACAGAAAAGCGCTGGATGGAAAAATATCTCGAAAGCAATCTGGGTTACATTGAGTTTGATAAAGACAAACGACTCTCTATCCTTGAGCGCTTAACCGCTGCCGAAGGCTTAGAGAAATATTTGGCGCGTAAATATACGGGTGTCAAGCGTTTCGGTCTAGAGGGTGGCGAGAGCTTTATCCCTGCTATCAATGAAATCATCCAACGTGCTGGTGGTTATGGCACCAAAGAGATGGTTATCGGTATGGCGCACCGTGGGCGTTTAAACTTATTGGTGAATATCTTAGGTAAAAAACCTGCTGATTTGTTCGACGAGTTCGATGGTAAAGTTCAGCCAGAAAAAGGTTCAGGCGACGTTAAGTACCACAATGGTTTTTCATCTAATGTGATGACGCCAGGTGGCGAAGCGCATTTGGCTTTGGCTTTTAACCCGTCGCACCTTGAAATCGTTGCGCCAGTATTGCAAGGGTCAGTACGTGCCCGTCAGGTTCGTCGTAATGATCAACCTCTTTTAGACAATAAAGGCGGTAACTCAGTCTTGCCAATCGTCATCCATGGTGATGCTGCTTTTGCTGGTCAAGGCGTGGTTCAAGAAACGTTCCAAATGTCACAAACTCGTGCTTACACCACTGGTGGTACGGTACATATTGTGATCAATAACCAAGTTGGTTTTACGACCAGTCGTCAAGAAGATGTTCGTTCAACTGAATACTGTACTGACGTGGCAAAAATGGTACATGCACCTATTTTACACGTGAATGGCGATGATCCTGAATCGGTCGTGTTTGCCGCACAATTGGCATTAGATTATCGTCATCAATTTGATAAAGATATCATCATTGATCTTTTCTGCTATCGTCGTAACGGTCACAACGAAGCAGATGAACCTTCTGCCACTCAGCCTTTGATGTATGCCGTTATTAAGAAACTGCCGACGACTCGTACTATTTATGCACAGAAGCTTATCGCAGATGGTATCTTGAATGCTGAACAAGAAAAGCAATACGAAGATGAGTATCGTGAGTCTTTAGACCGAGGTGACTATGTTGCCAATTCACTGGTTCAAGAACCTAACGAGCAGCTATTTGTAGACTGGAAACCTTACCTAGGACATGATTTGGTTGACGACTGGGATACCAGCGTCGATATCGACATCCTAAAAGGTTACGGACGTCGTATGGCTGAAATGCCAGAAGGCTATAAGCTCCAGCGCCAAGTTCAAAAAGTCGTTGATCAGCGTTTGGCTATGCAAACTGGCGAAGAGCCTCTTAACTGGGGTGCTGCTGAGACATTGGCATACGCATCTTTAGTCGATAACGATAAAGTATTGGTTCGTATTACTGGTGAGGATGTGGGCCGTGGTACTTTCGCTCACCGTCACAGTGAAATTTATAATATCGATGATGGCAGTATGTATGTGCCGTTGGCTCATATGAGTGAAACACAAGCGCGTTTTGCCACCTATAACTCATTGTTATCAGAAGAAGCCGTACTGGCCTTTGAGTATGGTTATGCAACGACCGTACCAAACGCATTGATCGTTTGGGAAGCGCAGTTTGGTGACTTCGTCAACGGTGCACAAGTCGTCATCGATCAGTTCATCTCAAGTGGCGAAACCAAATGGCAGCGTGTGTGCGGTCTGACTATGTTGTTACCACATGGTTTCGAAGGTCAAGGCCCTGAGCATTCATCGGCGCGTCTTGAGCGCTTCTTACAGTTATGTGCTGAAGACAATATGCAGGTCATTACGCCAACGACGCCTGCGCAAATTTATCATGCCCTACGTCGTCAAGCAGTGCGTCCGATTCGTAAGCCATTGATCGTCATGTCACCAAAAAGTCTATTGCGTCATAAGTTGGCTACGTCAAATCTCGAAGAGCTGGCCAATGGTAAATTTGAAACGGTATTGCCAGAGATGGATGAGCACAACGCAGATAATGTGACTCGGATGGTGCTATGTGGTGGTAAGGTTTATTATGACTTGCTAGAACAACGCCGCGCGCTCGGTCTTGACCATGTCGCCATCGTCCGTATCGAACAACTTTATCCATTGCCAGAAGAACGGTTGATTGCTGAAATTGAAAAATACAGCAACCTAAAAGAAATCGTTTGGACGCAAGAAGAACCACTTAATCAGGGCGCTTGGTATTACTTGGCACCGCATATGTTCCGCATTGTGGTACCGCATCCAACCAAGGCAAAAGTCATGGAGCCAGTAGCACGTCCTCCTAGTGCTGCCCCTGCGACAGGTTCTGCGAAATTACACGTACAACAGCAACAAGCATTAATCGCTGGCGGTCTTGGTATTAGTGTGGACAAATTGTCTAAGTAGCAGGTTGTCAAAGTAACAGACTAGAACTAGATAAGACAAATGAATCAGGCGATGACAGTCAGTACGGTATAAATACTTTAAATCGGTACTGACTGCCTATCACGACTTAATAATAAATAGCAGTATCCAAATCTAAGGAGTATATCGATGGCTGAGATCAAAGCCCCCGTTTTTCCAGAATCGGTTGCCGATGGCACAATCGTTGAATGGCATGTCACTGAAGGCCAACAAGTAAACCGTGATGACCTATTGGCCGAAATTGAAACTGACAAAGTTGTATTAGAAGTTGTGGCACCTGATGATGGTGTGGTAACCAGAATCGTTAAGCAAGTTGATGATACTGTATTGTCTGACGAGTTAATTGCAGAGTTTGAAGCGGGCGCAAGTGGTGCTGGTGCAGACGACAGTAACGATAGCGATGCTCCTTCCGTAAATCCAGATCAGCCAGCTGCTCCAGTACAAGCGAAGCAAGCGGCAGATGGCGGCGAGCCAGTACAAGTAACAGATAAGAAAGAAGAAGCTGATCATAAAGATCAAAGCCCAGCAGTCCGTAAAGCGGCAAAAGAGAGCGGCGTCGATCCTAAAGATGTCGAAGGTAGTGGTCGTAGTGGTCGTGTAACCAAGACTGATATGGCAAGCCCGACACTAAAAGCAGACAGCTCTATCAAGTCTGATAGCGGCCGCCCAGTAGCTGAATCAACAGGTGAGCGTACTGAAAAACGTGTGCCAATGACGCGTCTACGTAAAACAGTAGCGAATCGTCTATTGTCAGCGTCACAAGACACTGCGATGCTAACGACGTTCAACGAAGTGAATATGAAGCCGTTGATGGACATGCGTGCTAAGTATAAAGACCAGTTCGAGAAACGTCATGGCGTACGCTTGGGCTTTATGTCATTGTTCGTAAAAGCAGCAACAGAAGCACTCAAACGCTTCCCAGCAGTTAATGCGTCACTAGATGGCGATGATATCGTTTATCATGGTTATTATGATATCGGTGTTGCTGTATCTTCAGACCGTGGTCTGGTTGTACCAGTATTACGTGATACAGATCGCATGAGCATGGCTGATGTCGAAAGCCGTATTCGTGAGCTTGGTGGCCTTGCCCAAAAAGGCAAGCTTGGTCTAAATGACATGACTGGCGGTACTTTCACTATCTCAAACGGTGGTGTATTTGGCTCATTGATGTCAACGCCTATTTTGAACCCACCACAAACTGCTATCTTGGGTATGCATGCTATCAACGATCGCCCAATGGCAGTCGATGGTAAAGTTGAAATCTTGCCAATGATGTACCTAGCACTATCTTATGACCATCGTATGATTGATGGTAAAGAAGCAGTACAGTTCTTAGTAACTATCAAAGAGTTGGTCGAAGACCCAGCCATGCTACTACTAGACCTGTAAGCTTTTAAGCTTGTATTGGCAACCGCTGATACAAGCTTTTTAACTTTGGTATAGATAATGATTTTTATTAATCAGCGATTCGCTGATAACTGTATTTAAATGAATTTAATAATGGTGACTTGCTATCGATGAGTGAGTCTTCTCACTGACATAGTGTATTAACTATTAAGTGTAGATAACGCTGATTTATCAGCGAGAAAATAACCAGTTTAAATGACACATACAATTAAAAATAGGAACGTACTATGAAAGACAATTATGATTTAGTCGTCATCGGCGGCGGTCCTGGTGGTTACGAAGCCGCTATCCGTGCAGGTCAGTTAGGTATGAGCGTTGCTTGTATCGAAAAACGTGTTTATAAAGGTGAGCCAGCGCTTGGCGGTACTTGCTTAAACGTTGGTTGTATCCCATCAAAAGCATTGCTTGATAGCTCGCATCGTTATGAAGCGACCAAGCATGATCTCGATGAGCATGGTATCAGCACCGGCGATGTCGCTATTGATATCGAAAAAATGATAGAACGCAAAGAAGGCATCGTTAAGCAATTAACTGGCGGTGTTGCGGCATTATTGAAAGGTAATGGCGTTGACTGGCTACAAGGCTGGGGCACGTTAGTTGACGGCAAAGGCGCTGACAAACAAGTTAAATTTGTCGCTTTAGAAGACGAAGCGGAAAGCACTATTACCGCTAAGAACGTGATTCTGGCGGCAGGTTCAGTGCCTATCGACATCCCAGTTGCCAAAACTGACGGCGATCGTATCGTTGATTCTACTGGCGCGCTTGATTTCACCTCAGTCCCTAAACGTTTAGGCGTTATTGGTGCCGGTGTTATCGGTCTTGAGCTTGGTTCAGTATGGCGTCGTCTAGGTGCTGAGGTTGTAGTCTATGAAGCGCTTCCTAGCTTTTTAGCTGCTGCTGACAAAGATATCTCGAAAGAAGCTGGCAAAATGCTGAAAAAGCAAGGTCTTGATATCCGTGTTGACACCAAAGTAACCAATGCTGAAGTTAAAGATGATCAAGTGGTTGTCACCAGCGAGAGCAAAGGTGAGTCATCTGAAGAGAGCTTTGATAAACTAATCGTTTGTGTAGGCCGCCGTGCATACTCTGAAAAATTACTTGGTGATGACAGTGGTATTAAGCTAACTGAACGTGGCCTGATTGATGTAAACGATCAGTGCAAAACCAATCTTGATGGCGTCTATGCTATCGGTGATTTAGTCCGTGGTCCTATGCTTGCGCACAAAGCAATGGAAGAGGGCATGATGGCTGTGGAACGTATCCATGGCGAAAAAGCTCAAGTTAACTATGACACCATCATCAATGTCATTTATACTCACCCAGAAATTGCATGGGTAGGCTTAACTGAGCAAGAAGCTGAAGCAGCTGGCTACGAAGTTAAAACAGGCTCGTTCAATCTAGCGGCTAACGGCCGTGCATTGGCTCAAAGCGAAGCAGAAGGCTCTATCAAAGTAGTGGCTGATGCTAAGACAGATCGCCTACTAGGCATGCATGCTATCTCAGCCGGTGCTGGTGATATCGTCCATCAAGGTATGATTGCGATGGAATTTGTCTCTAGTATCGAAGACTTGCAGTTGATGACGTTTGCGCATCCAACGATTTCAGAAGCGGTGCACGAAGCGGCGCTATCTGCAGATGGCCGTGCTATCCACGCTATCCAGCGCAAAAAACGCAAGAAATAAGCAGTTGCTCGTTTAATTATTATCGATTTACAACCTGATTGTGGTATCGCTATTTTGGCGATAGCCACGATCATGAGTGCGTCAGACGTATGATTAATATATGCATGGGCGCACTTGATTTCACTTTTTATTAATTGTAAAAAATAAAGGATACAATCAATGAATTTACATGAGTATCAAGCAAAAGAGCTATTAAAAAGCTACGGTTTGCCGATTCAAGAAGGCATCATCGCCTATAGTGGCGACGAAGCTGCTGCTGCTTTTGATAAAACACCAACTGACATTGCGGTTATCAAAGCGCAAGTACATGCTGGTGGTCGCGGTAAAGCGGGCGGTGTAAAGCTGGTTAAAACTCGTGAAGAAGCCAAGCAAGTTACTGAAGAGCTTATCGGCACCAATTTAGTTACTTTCCAAACTGACGCTGATGGTCAACCAGTTAACTTCGTATTGGTTGCAGAAGATATGTACCCAGTACAAACTGAGCTATATCTTGGTGCAGTCGTTGATCGCTCTACTCGTCGTGTTACCTTCATGGCATCAACCGAAGGTGGTGTTGATATCGAAGAAGTAGCAAACGAGACACCAGAAAAAATCTTTAAAGTACATGTTGATCCTTTAGTTGGTCTAATGCCTTTCCAAGCGCGCGATGTTGCGTTCAAACTGGGTCTAGAAGGCAAGCAAATCAACCAGTTCGTTAAATTGATGACTGGTGCTTATAAAGCATTTGTTGAAAATGACTTTGCTCTAATGGAAATTAACCCATTAGCCGTTCGTGAAAATGGCGAAATCGTTTGCGTTGATGGCAAAATTGGTATCGATTCAAACGCACTATATCGTCTGCCAAAAATCGCAGCACTACAAGACAAAACTCAAGAAAATGAGCGTGAGCTTAAAGCAGCTGAGTTTGATTTAAACTACGTTGCCCTAGAAGGTAACATCGGTTGTATGGTTAACGGTGCTGGTCTTGCAATGGCGACCATGGATATCATCAAATTGTATGGCGGCAAGCCTGCTAACTTCTTGGACGTTGGCGGCGGTGCAACTAAAGATCGCGTTGTTGAAGCATTCAAGATCATTCTTGAAGACAGCAGCGTTGAAGGTGTTCTAATCAACATCTTCGGTGGTATCGTACGTTGTGACATGATTGCAGAAGCTATTATCGCTGCTGTCAAAGAAGTCGATGTACAAGTACCTGTCGTTGTACGTCTAGAAGGTAATAATGCTGAAAAAGGCTTACAAATTTTAGAAGAGTCTGGTCTTAAATTGACTACAGCTCAAGGCCTAGCAGATGCCGCTCAAAAAATTGTCGATGCTGTTAAAGCTTAAGTCTTTAATGATTGGTGTTTAGCAATAAATACTAAAGCATAGTAGTCAACGCGTGATAGTGGCTTTTATATAAAAATTGACCATTAACATTGAATAAAAATGGTGTTGAAAGTCGCTATTACAAGACAACCGAATACAAGGAATAAATAATGAGTGTATTAATCGATAAAGATACCAAAGTATTGGTACAAGGTTTCACTGGTAAAAATGGTACGTTCCATTCTGAGCAAGCGATCGAATACGGTACTAAAGTAGTCGGCGGCGTAACGCCAGGTAAAGGCGGTCAAACGCATCTAGGCCTACCAGTATTTAATACAATGGCAGAAGCCATGGAAGCCACTCAAGCTGATGCTTCTGTTATCTATGTACCTGCACCATTCGTACTAGACTCTATCGTTGAAGCAATCGATGCTGGCGTTAAATTGATCGTTGTGATCACTGAAGGCGTACCGACTATCGATATGCTAAAAGCCAAACGTTATCTTGAAGAAGCAGGCGACGTGCGTTTAGTCGGTCCTAACTGCCCAGGCGTTATCACTCCAGGTCAGTGCAAAATCGGTATCATGCCAGGTCACATACATCTACCGGGTAAAGTGGGCATCATTTCACGCTCTGGTACGCTAACGTATGAAGCGGTTGCTCAGACAACTAAGCTTGGTTTTGGTCAGTCAACTTGTATCGGTATCGGTGGTGATCCTATCCCTGGTATGAACCAGATTGACGCATTGAAACTGTTCCAAGAAGATCCACAAACTGAAGCGATCATCCTAATCGGTGAGATCGGTGGTACTGCTGAAGAAGAAGCTGCTGCTTATATCAAAGACCATGTGACTAAACCAGTTGTTGGTTATATCGCTGGTGTTACTGCTCCAGAAGGTAAGCGTATGGGTCATGCCGGCGCTATTATCTCTGGCGGTCAAGGTACTGCTGAAGAGAAATTCAAGGCGTTTGAAGATGCTGGTATCGCGTATACGCGTGACCCATCTAAGCTTGGCGAAAAGCTAAAAGAAGTTACTGGCTGGTAATTCAGAATTAATTTTGTAATGTAACTACTAAAACCATATTGAAATGTTAAGAAGGCACCCCTACAATGGGGTGTTTTTATTTGCCTTGAAAATAATTTTATGAAAAACAAGATATTAGTCACTGGCGGTGTTGGATATATTGCCTCTCACACCTGTATTGCATTGCATGAAGCAGGCTATGATATAGTCGTATACGATAATTTATCTAACGGTAGTCGTGAAGAGATTAGTCGTGTCTCTACTCTTATTGGGCAAGCTATTAAGTTTATCGAAGGCGATATTCGCGATGATGGGACAGGTATTATCGATCCCATCAATTGTTTGGTATAATTCATTTTGCAGGCTTTAAAGCGGCTGGTGAATTTGTCGCCGAGCCCTTGCTATACTATAATCAAATTAGTGATACCATCACTTTATTAGAGGTTATGGCGGAGTATGATGTTGATAACCTTGTTTTTTCTTCCTCTGCGATTGTTTATGGTGATCTCGAAACATTAGCTATCGATGAGAAGTCAAAGCGTTCTTTTACCAATCTTTAGAAGATCTTGCCGTCTCGGATGATAGCTGCATTCTCTAAAGTCTCCGGACAGGATATTCCTTATAATTTTGTTAGTCTCTGCATCGGCGCTATGCCAGTGTCGATAAAGCGAAAGATTTGTCAGGATGGCAAACCAAACTATCATTTACTGATGTGTGTCGAGAAACTTGGGGTTGGCAGATCATTAATTCAAACGGTTATGACGCAAAAAACTAGTCTGTATTTAAAATATATCGAAACCAATAAGAGATCCTTATGATAAAAGTACT
>NZ_AHVZ01000027.1:0-27379 GCF_000247495.1 Psychrobacter sp. PAMC 21119
TTCTACTTCTGCCACGTTATCTGTCCATTTTAGTCGATAGTGAGACTTCTGCATAATTGTCAAAACCTAATAGCGTGGCTTTTTGCTCACGTAATTGTAGGATTTGACCCATGATATCGGCGTTATTCAGCGACTCGCCTTTTTTATTTGTATGACCATCAAATTCTGAGGCACGCGTGACGTAAGCGCGGTACAACGTCTCACGTAGACTGCGGTCGTCAGCATGAGTCATGACCGCAAGGTAAACAGGGATATTTAAACTTGCTACGTAATAAGAGGTCGGCAACACATCAATATCTGCTTGCGTGAGGGCGCCGCTGGCAAGCTCACGGGCTTTATACTGTTCCCCTGCGTCTGCCAACAGTGCCAAACCACTTTCGGTCAAGCCCGCCAATTGCGCTGACTCTAATGGCAATGCATAAGCTTGGGTAGCATCCAATATATTGTCTGAGAACGTCGCTGATAAGGTTGAGAGTTCACTTTGAATAGCCGCAAATTGTTCTTGCTCAGCTTTAGGTAACGCCACACCTGACATCTCAAAGCTTCTAAGCGCAAGCTCAATGGCACGAGCGCGCGCAGGCTCAAGCGCTGCAAAGAACGCTTTATCATTCACGATAGCTTGATAACGACTAAACAGCGGCTGATGCTGCCCCACGCGAGTGCTGTAAGCAGACAGCTTAGGCAACAGCTCATGATGTACATGACGAATCTCATCGTTGCTCATCACGCTATTGAGATGCGACAAAATACCCCAACTGCGATCTAATGCCAGATTGATATGATCAAAATTCATCACATCGCTCAGAGCTTTCTCAGCAGTGACATCAGCAGGACTGTGGTTGCTGTCAGTATGGGCTGTCATTTCATCTAAAAAAGCATTGGCATCGTCTATCGCGCTAATGACTTGGCTTTGTAATGCACTTGGTGAAACATTGGCAAAATCGACAAGACGTAAATCTGGAGAAATGGGTGTCATAAAGGTATCCGATATCTGATATTAGTGAATAAATTATTATTGGTTAAATAGGGTTTGGTATAAGTGATTTGCGTGATGTAACACACAGAGTATAAAAGGCTGTCAGTTACTTTTTTATTTTGCGGTCTTATACCTATATTATATAAAAGATGGGTTCATTTAATGAAAATGCAACCTACGCACTGACAATACAGAAAGTAAAGCGACGAGAGGGTCGATATTAAATATGTTTAAATGAGATAAACCTGCCTTTTATAACAACATAGATTGTTCTACTTACAAAGCGCTATCATTTGCTTGCAAATTGACCCTACAGCAAGTGAGGTTTGACTGTTAGCATCAAGGGAATGGAATAAAAATATCAAGCCCTATTGATAAACGATTTATAGAGAAAATGACTCATAGAAAAATTAACAACGTTCAAAGTAAATGATAATAAAACAAGGAGCAGTATATGAAAGCGACTCTTAAAAGTTTACGTGAAACTAAAGCCAATCCAGCGGTCAGTATCTTTGTTAAGACACATCGAGCGCATCCAGCCAATGAGCAAGATCCAATCGCTCTAAAAAATCAGCTAAAAGTCGTAGAAGATCGCTTAACCAAAGAATACGACAAGAGTACGTCGACAACTATCTTAGACAAGATTCATGCTAAGACCAGTGAGTTAAACCACAACTATAATCTTGATACCTTAGCCATATTTGCCAGTACTGACGATGTACAAGTGATCCGTATGCCCATCGATACCACAGAGCGGGTTGTGATTTCAGACAGTTTTGCCACTCGTGACCTAGTTCGTGATATGGCAAGTGCCGTTCACTACTATACAGTCGTGCTGACCCGTGATAAGGCTCGCCTGATCGAAGCATCAAATGATCGTGTCATCAGAGAGTTTGATAAAGATGACGATGCACAAAACAATATGGAAAGCATCGCATTCCCTGTCGAAAATAATGGTCTGCATACGACAAGTGACGGTGGCTCTGATCGTTCTGCAAGTAATGAGAGCAGCCATCTAAAAGAATACTTTAACCAAGTCGATAAGAGCGTACAAGAGCTGTGGGGCGAGCATAAAATGCCTCTTGTCATCGTTGGCGATGCCAAAAATATCGGTTACTACAAAGAAGTCTGTGATCGTCCAGAAAACATCATTGCCACGGTATCAAACGCCACCAATCTAGAAGATGGCAGTGCACAGCATATCGTCGATAGTGTACAAGAAGCGGTAGAAGAATATCGTACGTCATTACATCATGCTGCTTTGGGCGAGATTGATAAAGCCCGCGGTGCCAACATGTTGCAGACGGATTTGCAGGAAGTATATCGTAGCGCGTTCCAAGGTGCTGGCGAGACGCTCTATGTACGCCGTGGCTATATACAATCTGCCAAAATTGATGAAAAAGCGCAGACTCTAAGTATTGCTAATGATGCTACCGCAGAAGGCGTCACTGATGATGCGATTGGCGAAATCATTGAGCATGTGATTCATAATGGTGGCGAGGCTGTGTTTATGCCGCAAGACATCATGGGTGAAGACCAACCGATTGCTCTAGTGACTCGCTACTGATTCAAAAAAACTGGCTATCAATGATGTTCATCGACGAATTCGCCATTGATAGCATATAGGTATAATATGAGAGCATTGGTTCGATAAGAATCAATGCTCCTTTTACATTGATGCACTTCTACATTGATGCACTTCTACATTACTAATTGACCACTCGTTTTTGATGATAAGTTTTTATGTAGTGCTATCAACTTTTACTATCCAAATACTGAGTTTATGACTGAATCTATGACTACCACCTCTTTTGTTCTAACCAGCTATAACATTCACAAAGGCATGTCGCCTATGAATCGCCAAGTGAAAATGCAAGGTATTGCCCATGCGCTTGAAGTCATAGAGTCCGATGTGCTGTGTTTGCAAGAGGTGCAAGGTCAAAACCTCAAGCGCAATATGCAATACAACGAATATCCTGACCAATCACAGCATGAATGGTTTGGTGAGTATCTGCAGCTGCAAAATAGCTATGGCAAAAACTCAGAATATGAAAACGGTCATCATGGCAATGCAGTATTGAGCCGATTCCCGCTAGATCCAAAACACAATGTCAATATTACCGTCAATAAGCTTGAGCAACGCGGCGTCTTACACTGTGAGGTACAGCCTATCGGTTGGGAGCGACCTGTCGTGGTATTGTGCGCGCACTTGAATTTGTTTGAGCGCGATCGTCTCAAGCAATATGAAGCCATTGCCAACTATGTGCGCAATGAGATTGCGCCTGACCAACCGCTTATCTTGGCAGGCGATTTTAACGATTGGAAAAAACTGTCTTGTGATAAGTTGGCGTCTAGTCTCGGTATGACTGAAGCTTTCAAGCATTGTCACGGCAAGCTGTCGCCTACTTTCCCAGCCAAGCTGCCCGTCCTCAGCTTAGATCGTATTTATGTACGTAATCTAAGAATCAAGGATGCATGGGTACACACTGGAAAACCGTGGTCAACGCTATCCGATCATTTGCCCATCAGTGCTGAACTGATGTTGCCATAGCGCAAACCATCTACTGAAACGCAAACCATTGACTAAAAAATAAAATAATAGAAACCCACAAGGATGATGAACCATGTCTAATACTCAAATACCAACCACTCAACATGCTGTACTTATTCGTGAGTTTGGCGAACCTGACGTTATGAATTATGAGGATAGTGTTGCTGTTCCTACTTTGGCGGATGAGCAAGTCTTAGTAAAAGTAGCCTACGCAGGCATTAACCCCGTTGATTACAAAACCCGTCAAGGCAAAGGGTGGGGCGCTGATAATATTCGTAAAGATAAATTTGATCATGATCAGCCAGCGATTTTAGGCTTTGATATGTCAGGAGTGGTAGTCAGTAGCAATAGCGAACAGTTTGCTGTTGGTGATAAAGTCGCCGCCTTGACTTTCAATGGTGGTTGCTATGCTGAGTATGTGGCAGTCGATGCCAAATTGCTCGCCAAAGTGCCAGAGTCAGTCACATTAGAGCAAGCAGGTGCGCTGCCTTGTATCGGACAAACGGCGCTACAATTTGTAGAGTTTGCTGATATCAAAAAAGGTGAGCATGTCGTCATAAATGCACCAGCAGGCGGCGTTGGTCATTTGTTAATCCAGTTGCTCATGAATAAAGTGTCGCAAGATAACATTAAGGTGACGGTAATTTGTTCGCCAGAAAAATATGCCAAGCTCGATGCGTTAATAGAAAAATCCAAGCTGACGAGCTGGATTGACTACACTAAAGAGGAGGCATTTCCTGACTTGCAAGCCGATGTGCTGCTTGACTTGGTCGGTGGGGATGCAGGGGTACGCGCGCTTGATGTACTCAAATCTGGTGGCCGCGTTAATGTGCTACCAACGATCTGGGTTGATAAGCTCGTCGATGCTGGTAGTCAAAAAAGCTTAAACGTGGCCGGTTATAAAGCGCAGCGTAGTGGGCAAGATATGGCAAGAGTGTTAGAACAAGTGGGCGCTGGTAAGCTCAAATTACAGATTCAGCAGACGTATCCGTTATCTGAAGCCGTGGCAGCACACCGCGAGCTACAAAAAGGCGATACCTTTGGTAAGATTGTTCTAAAGGCAGACTAGTCGGGCAGCATCTGCCGAAACGTGAGACTAATGCGCCCATCAGCGACTGATTTTGTCTTGGTGACGGTGTGCTTCCAGTAGGCTTGTGTATTGCCATGCATGACAATAAGCTGACCAGACTCAAGATAAAGCTCGACTTTATCTTGGGTTTTTTTATGCTTAAAGACAAATTTGCGCGTGGCACCGAGCGATAAGGCAGCGATAATTGGCTGATCGCCTAACTCTTTCTCGTCATCTGCATGATAGCCCATGCCATCGCTACCTGAGGGGTAATAATTCAACAGACAAGAATTAAAGTTAGCGACAATACCAATATTTGCTAGTAGTTGTTCGACATAGTGTTTCACATGAAACACTGTCTCTGACCATGGGATACTTTGGCGCGCGTGTCCAGAGTAGTGATAGCTGCTATTGTTTCCACCCATCCAAACGATTTGACGCGTGGTGACATGGGTCTTGCCAAACAAAGTAACGATGTCAGCATGCCAAGGCAGTTCGCTTAATAAGAGGTCGTAAAGCTCATGGCTATTCTCGACAACGATGCCCAGATCATTGAGTATCCCTTCATAAGGCAATAGGTTATCTACAGGACTAGGGGCGAATAAATCAGTCATAAGCTAAAATTTTAACGATTAAAATTCTCTAAAATAAATTTGGCGCATTGCTTCGGTGCTTCTATAGGCAATAGATGTCCGTTCTCAGGCATGATATTAAGCTGGTTAGCGGGCACAAATTTTTGCCAATTATTACGAACTTTATCGTTAATAAAAATAGTCGGCTTGCCAATGATAAGTTGGTAAGGCACCTTGGTTTTCGCCAGCTTCTTTAATGCACCGTCGATATAAGGGATGCCAAAATAATTCGCTATCTCTTGTTCGGGAGTGAATATAAATGCATAACGTCCATCGTCTTGCTGTATTAAGCTTTGTTCGGCAAACAGATACAAGTGCTCATCAGAGATGCGTCGATAAGCGCTCTTTTCTCGTAGGTTTTTATAGAACTCATCTATATTTGCCCAAACCTTTTGCTTGGTTAAAGCGCTTTTAAAAGGTTGACGTTTAAGCTTAACGGAACGAGGTATCAGCTTATACAACAGCGCTTGCGATTTGGTGAAAGTTACCGGCTCAATCAAATACAACTCAGAGAATAGATCAGGGCGTTTAGCCGCTGCCATAGCGGTAGCGGTAGCGCCTTGTGAGTGTCCAATGCCTATAACAGGACCATCTTGAGTCTGCTCTAAAAACTGAATAAGCAGATCGGCATCTTGCTCACGCGTTAATACACGGGCTTTTGGCTGGTCATACCAATAGCCACGCATCGCGAGCGAGCTGATGTCAAAACCAGCAGCAAGCTCTGTCAACAGGGGCTTGTAGTTACCTACTGTAAAACCATTGCCACCATAAAAGTGCGCTTTAGGGTGTTTGGTTTTATTATTAGCCGATGTATTCAATGAGCTCAAATCATAATAGCGTGCCTTTTGACCACCGATATCGATACTGTTTGTGAATGCTTCCATAAAAGTAACACTGCCTTATGATTTATTATTCATCAATAATTAATTGTTTTCGCCTAAGAAGCCGCCACTTTGACGCTGCCATAAGCCAGCATACACCCCATTTAATGCCAATAGTTCATCGTGGCTGCCTTGCTCGATAATCTGACCTTTATCCATGACCACCAGTCTATCGAGTGCGGCAATCGTAGAGAGACGATGGGCAATGGCAATAACTGTTTTGCCCGTCATAATATCATTCAAGCTTTCAGTAATGGCAAATTCAATCTCGGAGTCGAGCGCACTGGTCGCTTCATCTAAGAGTAAAATCGGCGCATTTTTTAGCATGACACGTGAGATGGCAATACGCTGACGTTGGCCGCCAGATAGTTTAACCCCGCGCTCGCCCACTTGTGTATCCAGACCAGTGTTGCCTTTATCATCATATAAATCTTTGATGAATTCCCAAGCCTGTGCTTGCTCAGTAGCAAGGATGATTTCTTCATCGCTGGCATCAGGTCGACCATAGGCAATGTTTTCACGGACAGTGCGATGGAGCAGCGAGGTATCTTGCGTGACCATACCGATTTGTTGACGCAAGGACTCTTGAGTGACTTCGTCAATCGCTTGCCCATCGATGTAGATTTTACCTTTATCCACATCAAAAAAGCGTAATAATAAATTCACTAAGGTTGATTTACCAGCACCTGAGCGACCCACCAAACCAATCTTTTCACCCGGTTTGATATCTAGGTGGAAGCCATCAAGTAGTTTGACTTGTGAATGGGTAAGGGCTGTTCCGGCAGTATTAACCTCGTCAATGCGCTCGCCTTCGATATCATCGTTTTCACTTTCATAACTAAAGTCAACATGATCAAAGACGATATGGCCATCAGTCACTTTTAGCGTAGCAGCGTTAGGTGTATCAACGATAGTCTGCGGTGCAGATAGTGTACGCATACCGTCCTGAGCGGTACCAATGCTTTCAAATAAGCTGGCTGTTTGCCACATAATCCACTGCGTTAAACCATTAAGTCGCAAAGCCATCGCTGTGGCTGCGGCAACAGCACCAACGCCGATGTCGCCTTGCTGCCATAAATAGATGCCAATCCCAGCCGTACTACTCACTAAAATGACACTAATCAGATGGGTTGAAACCTCTAAATAGCTGACCCAGCGCATTTGTGCATGAACCGTTCCTAAGAACTGACCCATGGCGTTCTTGGCATAACCCAGCTCACGGCGTGAATGACTGAACAATTTGACAGTCATGATATTGGCGTAAGCGTCAGTGATGCGGCCAACCATCAACGCACGGGCATCAGCCTGTACGATAGCCGTCCGTTTAAGCTTGGGAATAAAGAAGCGCAACGCAATGCCAACTAGGACAAACCAGATAATAAATGGGATGAGCAATAAGCTGTCTAAGTTAAATAAGATAACACCAGTCGTAATAAAATACACGATCACGTACATGAACATATCAGTGACCGTCATCACCGTATCGCGTACGGCTAGAGCCGTCTGCATCACCTTAGCAGAAACGCGACCAGAGAACTCATCTTGATAAAACTGCATCGACTGTCCGAGCATGTGCTGATGAAAACGCCAGCGCATTTGCATCGGAAACACACCTTGAATCGACTGAAAATGAATAAACGAAGATAAGGCAATCCAAAAGGGACTCAATAGCATGACCGCTAGCATCAAAAGGAGCATATCACCTTTTTCAGCCCACAGCGTTTGCGGTGTATAGATACCCAGCCAGTCGACGATATTACCAATCCAAGCAAACAGCATCGCTTCATAAATGCCGATACCCGCCGACAGAATCATAAAAAAGAGTAGCCAGCCACGCAAACCTTTGGTACATGCCCATAAAAACTTCATCAGCCCGTCACGAGGTGAGGGCAATGGCATAGGCGTATCAGGAAAGGCGGGTAGACGGTTTTCAAAAAAGCGAAATAGAGCATTCATAGGCAAGGGTAGAACATCAATAGCAATACGCCAAGACAAACACTGGCAAGCATTGTCTTGAACATTTATTTGTGTGAATAGGAAGTTACGCTATTTTAACAAAACTTCGTAATCACGCCTGCATGCTAATTGTAAATTGACAATCAATAGCGGCCTACGTTTATTACTTGTTAGCAAAAGCATTATAAATAGATTGCTGCATAAAACATATTTTGTTACATTCTATGGTTTTGTTGAACAGAAAACATGGCTTAGGGCCTGTTCTCATTTTTGGCTAATTTAGTCGCTTCCGTTTAGGGCGTGTTGAACATTCAAATGTGGTGCTGGCAGTGACTATTTTTTAGACAATATGCAGTGAAATTTTTGATGCCTAGTCATTCTAGGTTAGACAATTTCGCCATATATTGGCAAAAAATAGTACTGCCCTGAAAGGCTGATGCCAAAATCACCCCAAACGTTGTTGTAAGCCTAGCTAAGGTCTCGACATTATCGTCAGCTTACGCCTGATTTGATAAAATGTTTGGTGCAATTTTAGCAATCAGCAGCCCTAATATTTGAATGTTCAACACGCCCTAGATTGATGACGCGTTTGAGTAAACGAATAATAAATACACAAAATTGCAGCTTAAAAGGTAGACGTTCATGATGTATTTAACCATCGCGGTACTATGTAGTGTCGCTGTGTCAGTACTTTTAAAAATATTACGTCAACGAAATATCGATATCCGTCAGACTATCGTCGCCGGTTACCCAGTAGCGTTCTTACTCACTTGGTTTTTATTGAAGCCAGACATCAGCGGACTTAGTCTGTTAGGAAGCGCGTGGGGGATTATCATAGCGCTTGGCGTATTGCTGCCCGCCGTATTTATCATTCTTGGGCGTGCGATTGCAGCGGTCGGCATGGTGGCAACCGATGCTGCCCAACGTTTATCACTTATCATTCCTATCGTTGCCGCATTTTTATTATTCGGTGAGATGCTGACTGGTACGCGTATATTTGGTTTGGTATTAGGGTTTTTAGCTCTCGGTGCTTTGGTTTATCGTCCACAGCAAGGCGGCATGGACAAACAGGTGCGCCAAACGCCGCTTTGGTTATTTGGCGTTTGGGCAGGCTATGGCATTATTGATATTCTATTCAAGCAAGTTGCCAAGCAAGGGTCTGCCTTTCCGTTAACCTTATTTATAAGTTTCGGGCTGGCAGGGCTGTTACTGTTTATTTATTTGCTCATCACTCGTGTGCGCTGGCAGGGCAATGCCCTCATGGCAGGAGTACTGCTGGGTGCGCTGAATATGGGCAATGTTTACGCTTATGTACGAGCGCATCAAGTATTGTATGAGTCACCAAGCATTGTGTTTACTGGTATGAATGTGGGTGTCATCGCAGTAGCAACTATGATAGGTGTTGGGGTATTTAAAGAGCGGCTCAATCGCATTAATATAATAGGGCTGTTATTGGCAGTTGGCTGTGTGACAGTACTGTTTTTGGCATAAATTATTTAGAATAACTGTTTAGCCCAAATCCATCAACATCGTTACGATTTATAAAATCGTTAACTTATCAGATATAGGCACGCAGGGCATCCTATGATAAGGTTGCTTAAAAACAGCAAGGCTGATATAAGCTGACAAAAAGCGATTTGCTTTGAGACACTTGACCTCAATGAATAACAATAGGATGCACACTCAATGGAATACCAGAAGCAATTACAGCGTATAAAAAATGGTTCAGGCTTCATCGCGGCGCTTGATCAAAGTGGGGGCAGCACGCCAAAAGCACTTGAAAATTATGGTGTGAGCAGCGACGATTATGACAATGATGATGCCATGTTTGATCTCGTACATGAGATGCGAGCCCGTATCATCACTTGTGAGTCTTTTGATAATGAGCGCGTACTTGGGGCGATTTTATTCGAAGATACCATGGAACGAGAAGTTGACGGTAAGTCGACAGCTAACTATCTGTGGGAAAACAAAAATATCGTGCCATTTCTTAAGGTTGATAAAGGTCTGGCTGAACAGATGAACGGCGTGCAAGTCATGCGCCCGATACCGGATTTAGATGCGCTATTGGACAAGGCCAAAAACTATCCAGTATTTGGTACCAAGATGCGCTCAGTGATTTATGAGCCCAATGTCGATGGTATCGAGCTAGTCGTGCAGCAGCAATTTGATGTCGCCAAGCAAATCATCTCAAAAGGCCTGATGCCAATCGTCGAGCCAGAAGTAAATATCGATGGCACTAAAAAACATGACTGTGAGCTGATACTTAAAACCAGTCTATTACATAATCTGGATCGTTTAAGTGGTGATCATCAAGTCATGCTGAAATTGACCTTGCCAGAGGAAGCGGGTTTTTATCAAGAACTGATTGATCATCCAAAAGTGCTAAAAGTGGTGGCATTATCGGGTGGCTATAGCCGGAGCGATGCTTGTGCTAAGCTAAAACAAAACCCAGGTATGATTGCGAGCTTCTCACGTGCCTTTACTGAAGGTCTAAGTAAGCAACAAAGCGATGAGGAATTTTCTGAAACCATTAACAACTCAATTGAAGATATCTTTGAGGCGTCGAAAGTTTAAGCAATAGCTATTCAAAATAAAATTTATAATCCCAGTAAACTTTATGTTTGCTGGGATTTTTTTATAGCATTTACAATAGAAAAAAATTAAACTTATGTTTGTCATAAAGTTATTGGAGCAGTTGTGCCTCGTTTTGTGGTTCTAAGTTTACTAATACTAAGCTATAGTGCAGTCGTTCAGGCTATGGAGCCTGTAGGTTATTCAGGCACTTGGGCAAGTGCTGCTTATTTTAATAATGCCATTGATGTTATATCAGAGACAGTTAATATCGATATTACAGATGATGCTAATAATGCTGGTTATAAAGTGAGCTATAAGCTGTATAACAATCGTGAAGGGCTGCAATACCCATTAGTTTTTGAAGTATTCGATGAATTTGGACAAAGTAATGAGTTCGAAATTACTGTTGATGGTCAATCGGTGCCTGTTGTAACGGTTACTGAAGATAATAACGGGCTTGAGACCTCTGACTTCTATATACCAGCCAATACTGGTTTAGAGCAATTCAGAGCAGATTCAAAGTATATCAATCTGGATTTGTCGTCAGGGTTGCATACTATTACAGCTACTTATGACGTCCAGCCGCATTATTATGGCAGTGATTGGACTGGGATAAGCACTTACTCTTATTCGTTAGTGCCGGTGAAGGAGAGCGTCAGTGATGATAAGCAGTTTAAAGGGTCATTTGTTAAGCTAAATTTCAATGGTAGTTTAGACTATATTAGTATGGGTATCGATGGTACGAAGAATACTTTACCTTCTAATAACCAATGGCATTTCAAAGATAATCTAACAAAAGAGATTGATTTTATTATTCAAGCACCTCTGAATCCTGTGGCAAAAGTTTTAACGGCCGTTTCGCCATTCATAACTATAAGTTTCGCGCTATTTGTATTGGGTGGACTGCATTTACGTATGATGAAACGTAGACAGCAAGCCCAGCCCGAAACCCTTTGGACAGCCATGCTCGCAGGTGGTTTCCTAGTGCCTCTGCTTAGCCTGATAATTTATTACCTCTATTTACTGGTGACAGATATGATCATTGGTCAAGGCGCAACAGGAGAGAGTCGTGATTTGTTCTTTATTTGGGTTTTACCATTAGGCTATATAGTATTGACACCCGTTTATCTGGTCATTAGTTTTGTGGCTTTTATGATGGTTAAACAGACGGTTACTAAAACAGTAAAGTAATTATAGTTGAAGGCTGTAAATAGCTTTGTGATTCGCGAACAGCTAGCTGACGAGCCATTTGAGAGAATATTAATGCGTAGGATCATTTTAGGATTGCTTTTATTAAGTACTAGCATGTTTAGCTATGCCAATATGGCGTCTCCCATTATCGATGGTACTAATGCCAGTACGGCATATTCAAGCAAAGATATCGATATATTGTCTGAAAACATAGATATCAATATTGCTGAAGGTTTTAATCAAGCTGACTATGATGTCACTTACGAAATTTATAGCGCTAAAGAAGGCGATCGAATACCTTTGGTTTTTGAGGTGTTCGATAACATAGGTAATGATACAGACAAAAGCTTTATAGTCGAAGTCGATGGGCAAGCGGTACCAGTACTTATAAATTATGACTATGAAAGTCATTCAAAATCATTGCCTGCTTATCATGATCCAGAAACGGATACGGCTGTACAGTTCAATAATGACGCTAAATACTTTGAGATAAACTTAAGCGAAGGCAATCATGTCATTAATGTTAAATATTCTGCTCATCCTACAATAGACCGTAGTAATTGGACCAATCAGTATATTTATAACTATTCATTAAAACCTGCCAAAACTTGGAAGAGTTTTGGTGACCTGACCGTTACTCTAAAGATTGCTGATGAGTCGCAATACTTAAAGACTAATCTTGGTAAGTCTTTAGGTGGAGCGCTACAAGCTGATTCGAAGTGGGTCTTCGATCATATTCCTAACGATGTTCTAGAAATATCTTACCGACAGCCACCAAGTTCTTTGGCTCAATGGCTGATTGATTTAGATGGAAGAGTAGTGTTTTTAGTATCAATAATGTTATTTGGTTTTATGCATTATAGATCGTTGCGTTCGAGTCACAAAAAGTACTCTAAACAAGCAAAAGCAATCCTTTGGTCGGGAGTGTTCATTGTGCCTCTCATAGCATTGATGATAGTTTTCTATAAAATTTACTTTATAGACTGGTTACTAGGTGAGCATGCTAGCAACTATCATGGCTATACACTTTTGATTGTTATCTTTGGCTATCCGCTAGTTTTGCCTTTTTATTTACTCATTATGAAACTGTGCGACTCTTACTTCAAACGAGTTTTTCCGCAACACTAAAAATTAGACGCAAAAAAAGCTTGCCCCTAATCTAATTAGAGGCAAGCTTTATTGTTTTATAGCGGTATTAAAGATTAGAAGGTGGTTTGTAATGCAAGGGTAGCACCTTGGTCATCATAGTTATCACGCCATTCGCCGCGATAACCTGCTGATATTTTCATACTGGCAGTCGGTGCATAGCTAAGCCCGATACCGGCGATACCAATTTCTTGTCCAATCTCTTGTCCAGTAGTAGTGAATTCATCATTGGGCGTCCCGATGAAGCTGGCAGTAATGTCAGAACGACGATCACCATTTTCGACCGCTGCCGCCAATTGACCAGTAAGTGCTAGTGTTGGGGTTAGAGCTTGCGATAGATTTAGACCAGCTGTCCAACGCAATGACTCATATTTATTTTCATCAACTACTAAGTTATAGACACCTGCACCCGTCTCACGATAGCTATCGCTTTTTGCATGCGCGTAGTTCAGTTGTGCAAATGGGCTGATATTACGTTGCTCAGTGCCAATGCGATAATCTACTCCTAAGCCTGCTTGTAGCGTATCGACTGAATAATCAGAGCTCGCAATATTATCAGTTAATATCTGAATATGACGCTCACCTTCAACATCACTTCTACCAGCACCCGCATGGAAACTCATATTAGTGGCTTCGTTAACAGCATAACGTCCATATCCGAGAACCTGCCAGCTCTTAGTTTCTAGTTCATGCTCTAAGTAGCTTTCTTCGGTATCTGCATCGCTTTCAATATAAGAGACAGCGACCCCTAAGTTAAGGTCATTGTTAATCGGAGTATCTAGACCAACAATAGCGCCATAACCTTTAGAGTCGTAGCCAGTGATACATTCTCGCCTTCATGACTACGGTCGTTACCGATGATTTGTGCCCAAATATTACGTTCAGGTTCAGTCGGAGTATGAGCGAAAATAGCATCGCTAACCGCGTAATTGGCATCAGTGAGGATGCGGTTGGTCGCACCCATAAATAATGGCTGTAACTGATTGGCAGCTGTCGCAAGCTGAGCCTGATTGAAGTTGATGGTAGAGTTAATCAAGCTATCAGCCAATACATTATCACCATTTGTCACGCGGTCCTGAATGGCTTTGTCTAATACATAAGCAATACCCAAATCATTCCGGTTCGATTGACTTGATACCGATTGAACAAAGGTAGTATCAGTAGTCGGAGTCGGAGTCGGAGTCGGAGTCGGAGTCGGAGTCGGAGTCGGAGTCGGTGTTGGAGTCGGTGTTGGAGTTGGAGTTGGAGTCGGTGTTGGAGTCGGTGTTGGAGTCGGTGTTGGAGTCGGTGTCGGTGTCGGTGTCGGTGTCGGTGTCGGTGTCGGTGTTGGTGTTGGTGTTGGTGTAGGTGTAGGTGTAGGTGTAGGTGTAGGTGTAGGTGTAGGCGTCGGTGCTACCATTTTCAGGCTAACGGCATCAGCATTACTATAATCTGCTGCAAAGCTTACTAATGGACTATTGTCGCTGACGGTTTTGAATTCACCAGTGCGCGTGGTGGCTTTGACGATATCTTTCCATTCTTTATCTTTTGCTACATTAGCGATGACTTCGTCAGCATAAATGAACAGATTTCCTTTGCTGATATCAACTGCTCCATTAATGAGAAATTTTCCATAATTTTCATCGATTATGCCATCTTCATCCCAATCAAGCAGACCAATAGTAAGTGTTTCATCATTGCCCATGATGTAATTACCATTAAACTTCAGCGTTCCTTGAGTAATGGTTAAATCACCTGTCCATTGCTTGCTGCTTTCACTAATCTCTAAAGTTCCTAATCCATACTTTGCAAATCCACCGTTTTCATCCTCTACGTTGAGCTTACCAGCATTGCCAGTAATTACTGCATTAGGATTGATGACAACATAGGTTCCAACTTCACCGTTATTATTACCCGTTGTTTCGAACGAAATACCTTTTCCACTTACTTCAATTAAATCATCTTTAGTAAAGTTAGCAAACAAATTAGGTTGATCTGTTGTAATTCTAAACTCACCACCATCGATAAAAATATTAGAAAGAGTAGAAGCTGTATTGCGTTCAATACTATTAGTTGATATAACACCGCCATTAACTAAGTTGAGCGTGCCAGATCCTGTATTGCCTACGATTAACTTCGGTGTGACAAATGTACTGTTATCGATAGTCAAAGTACCAACAGCGTTTGCACTATTTTCACCTCTACCACCAATATAAGTAGTATCAGTTGCTCTAGCCAAACCGGTATAAAAAGGAGTGTTTGATACTTTGAAGGTACCAGAGCCTTGCTGACCAATGACTAAGTTAGTAGTCTGGAACTGGTTTCTACCATCGATAGTCATAGTACCTTTGCCAGAAGCACTACTACCCAATATAGTATCTCCATAAACCTGAATAGTATTACCATTTATAGTAGGCGACTCTGTTTCTTCATCTGCACGAGTCATAGTGACGGTACCAGTACCATTTACACCAACTAATAAGTTGTTATCTACATTGACGTAAGCATCATTGCCGGTAATGTTTAAATTACCATTACCAGAGGTGCCGACTACCATTTCAAGAGTCTCTACTCTGGCATCGTTAATGTTTAATTCTCCAATAGCACTCTCACCATCTTCATCAAAACCGCCAACTTGAGTGACTCGGTCAACGATTAGAGTACTGTTATCACTAACATTTACAATTCCTTTGCCATTGAAACCGCCAAGTAAAAAATCTTTGGTAGTAATCTTGGATTCTTGCCCTGATACATTGACAGTACCTAAGTTTTCGACGCCAACGATAATAGTTTCTTGATTGTTCCATTTACCACCGCTAGACAGATTTACTTCGCCTACAGCACTATTTTCTTGAGCTAAGTCAGCATTGTTCGAATTTAATATAGCATTATTTGTGACGTTGATAATTCCTGAGCCTTCTCGACCTACTATTAGGCTGGAGCTAACATTAGCTACAGAGTTTACGTCGCTGATAGCCAACGTACCTTCAGAACCTGATAGATCACCTACAGACATTTTATCGCTAGTGACGGTTCCTGCATTACCAATACTTAGTGAAGCACTTTCGGTTGTTCCTATGAAAAAACTATCTTTAACATCGATTTTTGATCCTGCACCTTTAACCACCACCTTGCTTCCTGCAGAACCTATATTATTAGCAACAACTAAAGTGTTAGTGGTAAGGTTACCGCCATTTTGAACAGAGAGACTACCTGTACCATTATCGCCAACAAAGACATTATTCTGAGCAATCAAATTACTTCCAGTACCGTCAACGACTACATTGCCTATTGAGTCTGTCTCATCAGCAATAATCAAATTATTTGTTATTGCATTGCCTGATTTAGTTATATTTAAACGCCCACTAGTATTTGAACCGTAGCCTAGTATTATTTTATCAGTAGCCTTTAACTGCCCATTGTTAGTGATATTAATTTCACCATCAACGAGTCCTCCTATGGCTATAGCAGGCGCACTCAATAAAGCATTATTAACAGTCACTTTACTAAATCTATCAACACCTACAGTACTACTAACACCAGCTTCTACAGCGGCGCCATTTTCAATAGAAACGTCTGTATCTATAGCTAGCACTTTACCATCTGGGTTTGCACCAAAGTTAATTTGATTATTTGGTGCTGCAAGGACAGTTCCTGGATTAGTTATCAAAACACTACCATTGATAGCAACAATATCTTGATACTCTGTACGTTGACCATCATTGACTACAATGTCAGCTGCCATCGCCGTCCCTGACAAAGAAAGCATAGCTAGTGCTAAGGGTGTCATTATGAGCTTGCTAGCTGTTTGCGATTTACCAGACGCGGATTTACCACGAGATTTGGCAAGTTCGGAGACGCATTGATAAACACCTAAAGCACGATTAAAAACAACACGGTAAACATGATTCATACTGATAACCTTAACTCTAGTCGATGTTTAAGTAACGAATTATTACTTATTAACCGTATATTACTTGATTTAAGCCGCTTGTCTATAACTTATTACACAATTGTTTATGCTGAATTTATGACAATAAAAAGGCTCGAAACTGAAGAGGGTTTCGAGCCTTTATAATGCAACGTTTTTCAGTACTTAAAATCAAACCTCTTGATACAACTGACGATTGTCAGAATGACATTTCTTGGTCATCTTCGTCCTACCTCAACGAATTTTTTCAGAACTGGCTTCACCAAGTTGTCCAATGAGATCCGTATTCATCTCTTTCGCTAGATGACCCGCATTCGTTCAGTCGACTGTTTAAAGCATTGCTTTTTGGCTGGCGGCATTTTTGTCCAGTCCTGCCGCATAATCTCGCACGTTCTGAGTGATTTTCATCGAACAGAATTTTGGCCCACACATCGAGCAAAAGTGCGCTGTCTTATGCGCGTCTTTCGGTAGCGTTTCGTCGTGATATTCACGCGCCGTATCTGGATCGAGTGCTAGATTGAACTGATCATCCCAGCGGAATTCAAAACGCGCTTTAGATAACGCATTGTCACGTGCTTGTGCACCTGGATGACCTTTGGCCAAATCAGCAGCATGGGCAGCAATTTTGTAAGTGATGATGCCGTCTTTGACATCTTTTTTGTTTGGTAGACCCAAATGCTCTTTTGGCGTGACATAACAAAGCATGGCGGTACCGAACCAACCAATCATCGCCGCTCCAATGGCACTAGTAATATGGTCATAACCCGGTGCAATATCAGTCGTTAATGGCCCTAACGTATAAAATGGTGCGTCCGCACACAGCTCAAGCTGCAAATCCATATTTTCTTTAATACGGTTCATCGCGACGTGACCCGGTCCTTCAACCATCACCTGCACATCATGCTCCCATGCCACTTTGGTCAGCTCACCCAAGGTTTTGAGTTCGCTAAACTGGGCTTCGTCATTGGCATCTTGTAAACAACCCGGACGTAGGCCATCACCCAAACTAAAGGCAACATCGTAGGCTTTCATAATCTCGCAGATGTCTTCAAAGTGAGTGTATAAAAAGCTTTCTTGTTGATGCACCATGCACCACTGCGCCATGATAGAGCCGCCGCGCGACACAATGCCCGTCAGGCGTCCGGCAGTCATTGGCACATAATCCAGCAGCACACCTGCGTGAATGGTGAAATAATCAACGCCTTGCTCTGCTTGTTCAATTAAGGTGTCGCGGAATATCTCCCACGTTAAATCTTCAGCCACGCCATCGACTTTTTCTAGCGCTTGATAAATGGGTACGGTACCAATCGGCACTGGTGAGTTACGAATCAGCCATTCGCGGGTTTCGTGAATATGATTGCCGGTGGACAAATCCATGATGTTATCCGCGCCCCAACGTGTGGCCCACGTCATTTTTGAGACTTCTTCATCAATAGAAGAACCCAGCGCTGAGTTACCGATATTGGCGTTGATTTTGACCAAAAAATTGCGCCCGATAATCATCGGCTCAGATTCAGGGTGGTTAATGTTGTTGGGAATGATGGCACGTCCAGCGGCCACTTCACTACGCACAAACTCAGGCGTGATAACCGTCGGCGTATTAGCACCAAAGCTCTCTCCGTCATGTTGGCGTATGTCCGTCAAGTCATGCTGCTTTTGGGTTTCGCGAATGGCAATATATTCCATTTCAGGCGTAATAATGCCGCGACGTGCGTAGTACATTTGAGTGACGTTGCCTGTTTTGCCATCAACATCTTTGGCACGGCGCGGTTTATCAATGTGAGCAAATCGTAAGTTGGCAGTGCTGATATCACGCGCGCGTGTTTGTCCATACTGACTTGATAGACCTGTTAACTGCTCGGTATCTCCGCGCTCGTTTATCCAGCCTTCACGTAGTTTTGGCAGACCTTTGGTGAGGTCGATGGTGGCATTGGGGTCAGTATAAACACCTGAGGTGTCATAGACATAAAACGGTGGGTTTGGCTCCCATTCGTTCTCAGAAACGCCTTGCACAGGGGTAGGATCAAGCGTTATTTCGCGCATCGGTACTTGAATATCGGGTCTTGAGCCTTCGATATAAATTTTACGGGAGGCGGGTAAGATACGGTGTAAGTCGCGGGCATCTTCTTCAAAGCGCGCGTCTGTTTGATGGCGATGGGCAGGGGTTTTTAGGGCATCTGCTTTTTTATCCGCTTTGCTGGCAGTCGCGTTGAGCGAAGCATCGGCTGGGATATGAGTTTGAGCAGCTTTTGTGTTCGAGGTAATGTCTGAAATAGTCATATGCTGTCCTAGCGTGTTGGTCTAATAGTATAGGCAACACCGCCAGAATCTGCGGGGGTAAGCATATATGATACGGACAAATTCAATCGTAAAAAAACCTGCTAGCGCTATCAAACCTAAACGTAGTCAGTGATCTTTCGCTGATTGAGGGACGGAACTGATTATTAACGCTATCCATCAGCACAAAAAATACTGATAGAGGTTGGCGATAATAAAAAGGCATTTCTGCACGCCCTTTGTACTTGTATAACATAGGCTTAAGACTTCCCTGCGTCGGTACTAACCGCATCAGGTTCGGCGGGTGATCTCTCAGCGAATGTATAAAGGCGGTTACTTTAATAAAGCGAATTTAATAAAGCCAGTCTTTAATACACCGCACCCCGAGTCTGTCAGTGTTGTGAATCTTATTCATACTAACAAAATTCTGCACCAACGGCTAATAGTATTTGGCTAATCATATAACAACTTAAGATGGCGTCTGATGGTTTCTATGAGTATGGTTGTATCAGGTTGTTATCTATAAATTATTGATATCATTTGTATTTATTGAAAATATAGCAGTGTTACCTGAATATTATGTAAAGCGAATGAAAGATTGTGACAACTGTCATCAAACTGTCATAAAGATTTGGCAAGATAGCACGCATATCACAAACAATACTTTTTCATATCGTTGTTAAACTTCAGGAGTCCTACATGCGTTATTCGTTATTAGCAGTAGCCGTTAGTTGTACATTAATGCTCACGGCATGTAATAAATCAACCGACACGGCAGAGCCCACTGCTGATACTAGCAGTAGCGCTGCTGCCACCGCTGAAACAACCACTCAGACTCAAGGAACGCCTTCTGCTGACACCGGTTTTAAATCTGCTGAAAATATCGCCATGAATATCACGGGTGCAGGTGCGTCATTCCCGCAGCCTATCTATGCCAAATGGTCTTATGACTACAATGGAGCAACTGGTGGCCAAGTCAACTATCAATCTATTGGTTCATCTGGTGGTATCAAGCAAATTCAATCAAAAACCGTTGACTTTGGTGCTTCTGATGCACCGATGACGCCTGAAGAGCTTGAAGAGTCTGGCCTTATTCAGTTTCCGACAGTTATCGGTGGCGTCGTGCCAATCGTCAACATCGATGGTATAGAGCCGGGCGCATTGAAGCTAGACGGTACGACCTTAGCAGATATCTATTTGGGTAAAATCAGTAAATGGAATGACCCAGCTATCAAAGCCATGAACCCAGATTTGACCTTGCCAGACGCGGCAATAACGACGGTATTCCGCTCAGACGGTTCAGGTACGACTTTTAACTTTACTGACTATCTGGCCAAAGTATCACCAGATTGGAAAGACACGGTTGGTGTTGATAAAACAGTCAAATGGCCGACCTCTGCGACTGGTGCAGGCGGTAAAGGTAATGAAGGGGTTTCAAGCTACGTTAACCGTATGAAAAACTCTATCGGCTATGTTGAGTATGCTTACGCTAAGCAAAACAAAATGTCACATACGGCATTGAAAAATGCAGCTGGCAACATCGTGCAACCATCAGCTGAGACCTTTGCTGCGGCAGGTGATATTGATTGGTCACAACAAGAAGGCTTTTATAAAGTCATCACCAACTCTGAGACTGACCAAGCATGGCCTATCGCTGCTGCCACCTTTATCTTAGTCCATAAGCAACCAGAGAATCCTCAGCAAGTTGCTGGCGTGTTGAACTTCTTTGACTGGGCTTATAGCCAAGGTGATGATGATGCTATGGCACTAGACTACGTACCATTCTCTGACACGGCAGTGGCCTTGTTCAAAGCAAAATGGAACGACGTAAAAGGTAGCGATGGACAGCCTGTCTATAAACCTGCTCAGTAGTTCGATAGTCCTTATTTAATAACGATCGAATTACCCTTTCAAACAACTATTCTCCGGTAGTTGTTTGAAAGGTTTTATCACAGCGAATTTAATCGCAAAGCCAATGATATTTATAGCTTCTGATACTTATATCTGCTGAGTTTGTTGTGATAAAACCTGATAAATACGCTCATTTTTTAATCTTATTCTATTGAATGCTGAGACACTTATGACAGACTTAAGGTCCCAACTGGCTAAACAAAAACGTTACGATGCTTTATTCGTCAACTCCACCAAAGCATTTGCCATACTGGTATTGATGTCTCTAGGTGGTATTTTAGTGTCGTTAATTGTCGGGGCTTGGCCAAGTATTCAAGAGTTTGGTCTAGGTTTTTATACCAGCAATAACTGGGACACGGTCGCCAATGAATACGGTGCACTTGCACCCATCTATGGCACCTTAGTGACCTCCTTTATCGCCATTCTGATAGCCGTGCCAGTGAGCTTTGGCATTGCCATATTTTTGACCGAAATGTGTCCTGCTTTTCTAAAAAAACCGCTTGGTATCGCCATTGAGTTATTGGCTGGTATCCCCTCTATCATTTATGGTATGTGGGGCTTGTTCGTCTTCGCGCCGTTTTTTGGCGATCACATCCAGCCATGGTTTATTGAACACGTCGGCCCTTTACCGATTATTGGTAAACTGTTTGAAGGCGCACCGATGGGACTGGGTATGTTCACAGCGTCCTTGGTGCTTGCCATCATGATTATTCCCTTTATCGCTGCCACCATGCGCGATGTTTTTTCCGTCGTGCCAGACTTATTAAAAGAATCAGCCTATGGCATGGGCGCGACGACTTGGGAAGTCATGTTCAAGATTATTTTGCCGTATACCAAAGCTGGTGTGGTTGGTGGCGTTATCTTAGGACTGGGTCGCGCATTGGGCGAGACCATGGCGGTGACTTTCTTGATTGGTAATGCCTTTAATATCAGTCCGAGCCTGTTTACCTCTGGGGTTACGATTACCTCAGCGCTGGCCAATGAGTTCGCCGAAGCGTCTAGTGAGCTGCATCTGGCGTCGTTGCTACATCTAGGCTTAATCTTATTTGTGATTACTTTCATTGTGCTGTCCATAGCGAAGCTCATGCTCATGCGCATGGATCATAAAGCAGGCAATCGCTAAGCTGACGTTGTATCAGCACGATAGAGATTAATGTTGTCTAAAGAGATTATCTAAAAAGGCTATCTAAAAAGATATGGGAAACGAATGTTATGCCTAATCAAGCTATCAGAGCTACTACCGCATTACCGATGAAGACAAGCTTTGAGGCACGTTATAACAAAAGCCTTTATAACAAGCGTCGTCGTCTGAATAAGCTTGGATTGGGCTTTGCGTTGTCGGCGATGGCGTTTGGCTTATTCTGGCTATTATGGATTTTACTGACCCTGTTCGTTGAAGGCTTTCAAGGATTGGTACAGTTGCCAGTATTTACGGCTGATACCCCACCACCGATGAGCGCAGGTGGCCTACGCAACGCCATTGTCGGCTCAATCATGTTGGCGTTTTCAGGCTTGTTTATCGGTGCCCCGATTGGGCTGATGACCGGTATTTATTTGTCAGAATTTTCTCAAGGTAGTATGCTAGGTAAGGTAACTCGTTTTTTAAACGATATTTTGCTATCAGCACCCTCGATTGTGATTGGTCTCTTTATTTATGCGCTGATGGTCAAAGGCAATAACTTTTCTGGTTGGGCAGGCGCATTGGCGTTGGCATTAATCGTTATTCCTGTCGTCGTACGCACCACAGAAAATATGCTCAACTTAGTGCCCAATAGCATCCGTGAAGCGGCTTACGCCTTGGGCACACCAAAGTGGCAACTGGTGACCAAAGTCACGATCAAAGCTGCCAAAGCGGGACTGACCACAGGTGTGTTGTTAGCTTTTGCTAGAATCACTGGTGAAACTGCACCGTTACTATTCACTGCGCTGAACAATCAATACTTTAGTACTGATATGGGTAAGCCCATTGCTAACTTGCCCAACACCATCTATCAGTTTGCCATGAGTCCTTATGACAATTGGCATACCTTGGCATGGTCAGCGGCATTACTGATTACCTTGTCTGTATTGATACTGAATATTTTGGCGCGGTTTATTGGCAACCGTGGTCACAGCAAATAAAAGCTACTAGAAAATCAGGCCTCGTCGATTTTTACTTAAATTTATATCACTTTTCATTGAGTTAGGTTGGATAAGATTATGAATGATGTCATCAATAAAGCGCCTAAAAAAACGGCGGTTAAAAAGTCTCATATCACCGAAGGCAATCTATTAACCAACCCTTTATCGACCAGTGCACAAATGGCTCAGCCAGACGCCGCAAGCTTTAACAAGCAAACACTGCATGATATTCCACAAAATATGCCGCCTGCAAAATTGGAAGTTCGAGATCTGAATTTTTATTACGATGATTTCCAAGCATTAAAGAATATCAATATTGATATCCCTGATAAAAAAGTGACCGCGTTTATTGGCCCATCAGGTTGTGGAAAATCAACGCTGCTGCGTACCTTTAATCGTATGTATGATCTGTATCCGGGCATGCGGGCAGAAGGTAATATCAATATTGACGGTGCAAATATTCTAGACAAAGACGTTGATGTTAATTTGCTACGCGCACGAGTCGGCATGGTCTTTCAAAAACCGACGCCATTCCCAATGTCGATTTACGACAATGTGGCGTTTGGTGTGCGTCTTTATGAAAAATTAAGCAAAGCTGAGCTGGACAATCGAGTGGAATGGGCGCTGAAAAAATCAGCATTATGGCCTGAGGTTAAAGACAAACTGAAAGCCTCTGGACTGTCGTTGTCTGGTGGACAGCAGCAACGCTTATGTATAGCGCGTAGTGTCGCCACCAAGCCAGAAGTATTGTTACTCGATGAGCCAACTTCTGCACTTGATCCTATCTCTACCGGTGCTATTGAAGCGCTGATTGAAGATCTCAAAAACGACTATACCATCGCTATCGTCACGCATAACATGCAGCAAGCGGCACGGGTGTCAGACTACACGGTCTATATGTATTTAGGCGATATGATCGAGATGGGCGAGACGGATCAGATATTTACCAAACCGGCGCAAAAAGCGACGGAAGATTATATTACGGGTCGTTATGGCTAAGCGCATTGATGATTAAGTTGGGCGACGCTTAGAGTCAGCCGTCAGTCGCTTTTCATTGAGTGATAATGTCAGTCATTACGCTGATGGTTATGTACTGACCATCAAGCACTGATAATAAGACGCTGATAACAAGCAAATAGGATGAGCACTTATTGTGAGCAATCATTCGAAGTTTTTGACATTGACCGAGGTATATCGGCAGATCGGTTTTGAGCACTCAAACAATGTGCCCTTTAATAGGCACACGGTGTCATCGAAACCCAGATTTCAGGGAATACGTTCTATGCAAAATGACAAGCATATCTCTAAAAGTTTTGACCAAGATCTTGATGAAGCGATTCGACTGTTTCTGCATATGGGTGATAGCGCGGCCAATCAAGTCGCCAAGGCAATCCATGCATTAACCGATAAAAACCAAGCGCTGGCACAAGAAGTGATTGATATGGATTTTGATATCAATCGTATGGAAGTCGATTTGGACGAACATATTTTATTACTGGTTGCCAAACGTCAGCCAGCTGCCAGTGATTTGCGTTTGGTCATGGCCATCAGCAAAGGCGTGGTTGATTTAGAGCGCATCGGTGATGAAGCGGTGAAAATCGCCCAGATGGCAATCAAAATTATCGCGCAAGGTAAGACTGAGTATGGGTATGCGGAAGTCCAGCATCTGAGCAACCAAGTTCGGCTGATGGTACATAATGCGCTGGAAGCCTTTAGCCAATCAAACGCTGAGCAAGCTTTTGAAGTCATGCGTAATGATAAGGTGGTCAATGATGAGTATCAGTCGGCCATTCGCGCCTTGATGACTTATATCATGGAGGACTCGCGCTATGTCTCAAAAGTCATGAATATTATGTGGGTGCTGCGCGCGCTTGAGCGTATCGGTGATCATGCGCAGAACGTGGCAGAGCTGGTTATTAATTATATCAGCGGTCAGGACGTGCGTCATTCAGACTATGCTGAGGTCGAAAAAGCGGTGCAAGAAGCCAACGATCGAATGGCTGCACGCCAAGCAAGCGCAACATCCGTTACCGATGCTGGCGCAGCAAACAAGACTGAGGATTGATAGGGTATTTAACACGCGTTATAGTCGATGTACTCTAAAAAGAACATAGCGCTACTGGGATGCTGTCTTCAAATGTAGGTTGCGCAGCCTCTGGGAACGCAGCACGCCAGTCAAATTTATAACAGTAGCGCTTTTAAATTTATATAACAGTTTTATTTTCAACAGACCCTATAATCTATAAATAAAAAGCGCGCTATATTATTTATATAGCGCGTTTTTTTATAGCAGAAAATCAAAAATAATTAGCTTTCTGGCGTCCAACCTTGCGCGCGCTCATAATCTTCATTGTCTAAAAACTTATCACGTTGCTCGGTTAAAAACTGCTTGGCCTTAGGATCCATCATGCTTAGATGATTTTCGTTAATCAGCATGGTTTGGTGCTCAATCCATTCTTTCCATGCTTTGTCAGAGACCGTTTCTTGCAGCTCTTGACCTTTTTTATTAGGAAAAGGTGGATGTGGCATTTTTGGCAATTCTTGCTGATATTTGCGGCAAAATACCGTATTGGCTTGTGGATTAAAACTCTCAGTCATGAGGCAGTCCTTATTGTATTATTAAATAATTAAGTCAAATATTAGTATCCACCTATGATAACGGTCTTAGTAGATTTAGCCAAGCCTATCAGGTGTATAGAAGGTAACAGATGCTTTATCTACTGATGTTAATAAAAAACCTCGCCAATCATGAACTGCCCCCCGAAACTTGGACGGTTTAATTAAAGATAGGACTGAGCTCTGTATTGTACAGGGCTCAGTCCTTTTAGTTTAAGCTGAATTCTTTCATGATTGTAGTAATGCACATACTTATGAATCTGTTGCTCTAACGCCTCAATACTCGATGGCTTTTCAATATAAATAGTCTCACACTTGAGCGTACCGAAGAAGCTCTCCATCAGCGCATTGTCTAAGCAGTTACCTTTTCGGCTCATACTTTGCTGGATGTTATTGGCTTTTAGCGTTGTTGCAAACGGTTTCATCTGATAGTGCCACCCTTGATCTGAATGCAGCGTTAGCTGCTCCTTGAGCCTGCGCTTTAATGTTATGCCTTTGAGCGCGCGATCAAGCATCTGTTTCACCAAGTCATATACGGGTCGTCTTGATAATTCATAACTGATGATCTCATTATTAAAGCAATCGAGTATGGGTGACAGATACAGTTTATCATCGCCCACTTTAAACTCAGTAATGTCAGTCAGCCACCTGCGATTTGGCGCTTTTGCTCTAAACCTACGTTTGACCCTATTCTTGGCAATAACGCCGCACTGTCCTTTGTAGGAACGATACTTTTGTCGTCTGATTCTCGCGGTAAGTTTAAGCTCGTTCATAAGCCGTGCGATGAGCTTGTGGTTGTATCTTAGTCCTTCGTTCTTAAGCGTTTGAGTGATTCTACGGTAGCCATACCGACCTTTATGGTGATGATAGACGTCACTGATACGCTGTTTAAGATCGGCATACTTGTCTGTCGCTTGCAGAACACGCAGATGATAGTAAAAGCTGCTCCTTGCTATATCTGCAATGAGTAATAGTAAAGCGAGCGGATGCTGATCTCTTAGTCCTTTGACGAGCCTTGCTTTGTCTGGTTGGCTTTCCTCTCTTTGAGCAAGGCATCGAGCTTTTTTAGGTAGGCGTTCTCCGCTTTGAGGTATTCATTCTCGCGTTTGAGCTCCTCTATACTCTTCTCATGCTCAGGCTTGTCAGTGAGATAAGGGTGCTTCACAGTAGGTCGTCCTTTAGCTTTGGCAGTTAAGCCTAGCATACCATGACGAGCATAGGCGGTGCGCCATACACTAATCAGCGCAGGCGAGCTAATGTTAAACCTCAAAGCGGCTTGCGATTGACTTAAACCTTCACCTGCCATTGTGGTCAGGACTTGAAGCTTGAACTCGCTACCTGTAGATGGCTTTGCCAGCTTTAGGTTTGATTGCAAGTATACCGTCTTTTAAATACTGGTTTACCCACTTAAAAACATCTTTATCATTAATATTAAAATGCTTTGCGGTAGCAATGCCTGAATGTCCTTGTTGATAATAGGCTATCACCCTTAGTTTAAAGTCGATGTCATACTTCATAAAATAACCCCCATAAGTTGTGTCCAACTTATGGGGGTCAGTTCAAGA
>NZ_AHVZ01000026.1:0-80842 GCF_000247495.1 Psychrobacter sp. PAMC 21119
GAGGTGATTGCTGCTACGGTTGCGATAGCGGCTGTTAGGGTTGTTTTACCATGGTCAACGTGTCCGATGGTACCGACGTTGACGTGTGGCTTGCTGCGTTCAAACTTGGCCTTTGCCATGGGTATTTCCTCTTTTTTTGGGGGCAGTGCTCAACTAGTATAAATACAATAATTGAGACAATCCTGACCACATTAAGATAATTGTTAAAAGGTCGCACATACTAATGTGCAGATATTATAAGAAAATCACGGCCAATAACAAGTCTTTTAACCAATTATTGACGTATTATTCAATGACAATATAGAGACCTGCCCTATATTGTCACCATTAAATAGACTTTACTTACTCGTCGCCATCTTTAGAGTTGAACTTAGAGATGATGTCAGCGGCTACTGATTTTGGAATCTCAGCGTACTTTTGGAATTCCATTGAGTACGTTGCACGGCCTTGAGACATTGAGCGCATTTGGGTAGCATAGCCAAACATTTCGGCTAATGGTACTTCTGCACGGATTTGCTTAGTGCCACCAGGCAGATCTTCCATACCTTGAACCATACCACGACGACGGTTTAAATCGCCCATGATGTCGCCCATGTAATCTTCAGGTGTCTCAACTTCAACTTTCATGACTGGCTCAAGTAGTGCAGGGTTTGCTGCCATGAAGCCTTTTTTGAAAGCGATAGAACCAGCCATTTTGAATGATAGCTCATCCGAGTCAACGTCATGGTAAGAACCGTCATACAATGTCGCTTTTACGCCAACGATTGGATAGCCAGCAAGTACGCCATTTTTCATGCGCTCTTGAATACCTTTATCAACCGCACCGTGGAACTCTTTTGGTACCGTACCACCAACAACTTCTTCAGAGAATTCATAAAGAACGTCGCCAGCTGGATCCATAGGCTCAAGACGTAACCAAACGTGACCAAACTTACCACGACCACCCGTTTGACGTACGAATTTGCCTTCTTGTTCAACCGTCTCACGAATTGTCTCACGATAAGCAACCTGCGGCGCACCGATGTTGGCTTCAACGTTAAACTCACGCTTCATACGATCTACAAGAATCTCTAGATGCAGCTCACCCATACCACTGATGATTGTCTGACCAGATTCTTCGTCAGTGTGTACACGGAACGATGGATCTTCTTTAGCCAAACGACCTAAAGCGATTGACATTCTTTCTTGGTCAGCTTTGGTCTTAGGTTCAACCGCTAGGCTGATAACTGGATCTGGGAATTCCATGCGCTCAAGCGTGATAACATTGCTTTCGTCACATAACGTATCACCAGTCGTTACATCTTTCATACCAACCAATGCAGCGATATCACCAGTACGGATTTCTTCAAGCTCTTCTTGCGTGTTTGCCATCATCTGTACGATACGGCCAACGCGCTCACGCTTCATTTTAACTGGGTTATAAACGCTGCCGCCTTGCTTGATAACACCTGAATAAACACGAACGAAGGTTAAGTTACCGACGAACTTATCATTCATGATTTTGAAAGCAAGTGCTGAGAATGGTGCGTCGTCTGATGCTTCACGAGTACCTTCGCTTTCTTCTTTGTCATCAAGAATACCGCGAATAGCTGGTACATCTATTGGTGCAGGCAGATACTGAATAACCGCATCCAACATCTTCTGTACACCTTTGTTTTTAAAGGCAGTACCACAAAGTAGTGGAATGATTTCGTTATCGATAGTCAATTGACGGATAGCAGCGTTGATTTGATCTACTGTCAATTCGCCATTTTCAAGATACTCATTCATGAGTTCTTCTGAAGCTTCAGCAGCGTTTTCTACCAAATACTCACGATATTCTTCTGCTTTTTCTTGAAGTTCTGTTGGGATTTCGCGCTCGTCATATTCCATACCTTGAGACGCTTCGTCCCAATAGATGGCTTTCATAGTCACAAGATCCACTACGCCTTCAAAAGCATCTTCTTTACCAATTGGAATAACCAATGGTACTGGCTTGCCGCCTAAACGAGTTTTGATTTGATCGATAACACGATAAAAATCAGCACCAACGCGATCCATTTTGTTTACGAATGCAAGACGTGGAACTTTATATTTGTTAGCCTGACGCCATACGGTCTCAGACTGTGGCTGAACGCCGCCTACTGCACAGTAAACCATGCAAGCGCCATCAAGTACACGCATAGAACGTTCAACTTCAATCGTGAAATCAACGTGACCTGGGGTGTCAATAATGTTGATACGATGTTCGTCAAACTGCTTAGCCATACCTGACCAGAAGCAAGTCGTCGCCGCTGAAGTAATAGTAATACCGCGCTCTTGTTCTTGCTCCATCCAATCCATGGTGGCTGCGCCATCATGAACTTCACCAATTTTATGACTAACACCGGTATAGAATAAGACACGCTCTGTCGTGGTCGTCTTACCAGCATCAATGTGCGCAGAAATGCCAATATTGCGATAGCGTTTTAGGGGAGTTTTACGAGCCATAGTGTTTTCCTAGGGAAATTCGTGTATATATTAATGTGTTGTATCTCTACCTCATACTCTATGACAAAGCAGTCAGCTTCGTAATATTACTTACTGATTATTGGGCCTAATACGGACAAAAAAAGAGCAAATACTTAGAATATAGCGGCATCAAATTGGGGATGCTGTCTATGAAGAACAGTATCCTTTTCAGGACAGCATCTTGACAGATGTCCGCCATCCAGATTATGTGAGTACTTTATTATCTTACGATGAAAAAATATCAATAACCTGATGAGGATGGCGGCAATCAATAGAATAAATAATTAACTAGCATAAACTATTGCTTTAAAACCACTCTTAACAAGTGGTCTAAAAAATAGTCTAGAAACGGTAGTGAGAGAACGCTTTGTTAGCATCTGCCATACGGTGAACTTCGTCACGCTTCTTCATAGCATTGCCTTTGCCGTCTGCGGCATCATTCAATTCGCCAGCCAAACGTAAAGCCATTGATTTTTCAGAACGCTTAGCAGCAGCTTCAGCTAACCAACGCATAGCCAAGGCAGTACGACGGGAGGGGCGTACTTCCATTGGTACTTGATAGGTAGCACCACCAACACGGCGAGCTTTTACTTCTACCATTGGGCGTACATTCTCTAAAACTTCTTCAAAGAAAGATACTGGATCTTCGATTTTACGTTTTTCACTGACTGTCTCAAGGGCACCGTAAACGATACGCTCAGCAGTAGATTTTTTACCATGACTCATTACATGGTTGATGAATTTTGCAACAGTTTGGCTACCAAACTTAGGATCCGGTAGGATCTCACGGGTAGCAACGACGCGACGTCTTGGCATAATAAATTTCCTTGTCTTCAGGAGTGTCCAACATTCACAACATCATACTCGTCATCATAGGACATAGTAATGAGTTGTCAGTTAGCCTTACTGCATGGTGGTATGTTTAGGTGTAGCTAGCCAATATAAAGTAATTTATATTAACCAATACTACTGTTGACACCAAACCCATGCACAGTTATTGGGTGATGCAAATAAGCTAAGCTAATATTAAGCTTTAGGCTTCTTGGCACCATACTTAGAACGACCTTGTCTACGGTCTTTAACGCCTGCGCAATCTAGTGCACCGCGAACAGTGTGATAACGTACACCTGGTAGATCTTTTACACGACCACCGCGGATAAGAACAACACTGTGCTCTTGTAGGTTATGACCTTCGCCGCCGATGTAGCTTGATACTTCATAGCCTGAAGTCAAACGTACACGACATACTTTACGCATGGCTGAGTTAGGTTTTTTAGGCGTGGTAGTATATACACGAGTACATACACCGCGACGTTGTGGGCACGCTTGCAACGCAGGAACTTTTGACTTTTCCTTGATGGTTTTGCGACCCTTGCGAATCAATTGGTTAGTTGTTGCCATAAGGCATCCTTCTCCCGTTTGGTATAAAACAAAAAAATGGGGCAATGCACCATCGATCTGACGCAATTCGCAGATTTCGGCACACCCATTTTTAGGACAGTATATTATAAAGAGTTGTTGCTGCTAATTCAACCACTTATGAGTTGTTTTACTTTACAACATTCGATATATATGCATTAAGCCTACCACTATAACACTTTATCTGTTCTGCACTGAAAAATAGCTGAAAAACAAGACGTTAAATACGGTGGTGTTGGCAGACTTACATACTATGAACACAAGCATTATCAATAAAAGGTATTTAGAGGTAAATGCCTGGCAGTTCGTGACGATTAAATGGCGATATTATCTTACTTTTCAAGACAGCTAAGACAATATCGCTACATTTAAATATGGACGGTTGTTTCAGTTTACTTATTTTGCTTATCTGCTGCTTTGTCTGTGCTTTTTGATTTACTGTCTGACGATTTGTTTGAGTTGTCTTTTTTGCTCTCTTTGTCTTCTGGGTCTTTACGCTCATCGTTGCTTTTATCATCAGCATTTTTGCTATCATTACTTTTACCAGCACCTTTCTCATCATTGCTGGCGGGTTTGCTCACCTCTTCCTCGCTACCGCTATCATCGGTAATCGCACGATTGGCAAGTTTGGTTTCTGGGGCAAAAGTCGCTTGCGCCACACCGATCACTTCGTCAATGAGTTGGCTGTTATAACGCATGCCTACCACTACCGCAGTGCCTGGTAAAAAACGACGTACCCATGATAAATTAATCTGATCAAGATCGATACCTACCTGACTGGCAATATTGTCTACTTGTTCAGCATAAAAATTCACATTTTTGTTTTTAAGGCCTAGGTTTTTAAGCTCACTATGCAGACCATTGCTTTGCGCGTTGTCCAGCAAGCCTTTACCGATGCCAATACCAGCAAGCAGCGCTTGTTTTTCTTGCATCTTACTTAGGTCAGCATTGGCAAGCAGCTCATATGCCATCTTGACGCCTTGCTTACCTGTCAACGGCTTATTATAAACCGCAGCCAATTGATAAACAGTACGCAAAGACACTAGCAACAACCATAAAGTATCAGCCAGCAAACCTGGTAATCCAGCCAAGCCCGTTAAGCCACCAATCGTAGCAAGCGCACGGTTTTGATTGGCAATATCGGTCGCCAGTGCATAACGCTCTTCATCGTCTAGACTTGCAACGCTAGCAAAACGATGCTCATTGGGCAGGTCAATCTGACTCCAAGTAGCAGCGAGCTTAGCAATTTGCGCAAAAGCGCCATCAACTGTCGATTGAAATAGGCTATTCGGCACTACTTTTTTGGCATACTTACCATAGGTGGCAAAACGAGTGCCTAATAATTGCTGAGTCGCCTTTAGGGTTTGTTCACGAAATAAATCTTGCTGATAGTCTTCATCACCTAGATCTACCGCTTTATAGTGACTCGGTTTACCCGTCTTTGCATTCATGCTATCAATCGCTGCACCCATGCGTTCTAGGTTGTTGCGAGCAAAATAGCCAATAGTATTGATACCCTTAGAGAGAGTGCTACGCTTTGCCATCGTTATGTCCTTAATATGATGATTGGTCATTTTTTATAGTAGTAATGAATGGGTCATTTTAGCCAATTAGGCAAACAGCTGTCAGTGCGAACAATGTTATCGCGGTCACAAATTTTGTATCTAAAAGTACAGCTTATTCGTAGTTATCGATATTTTTCTGCGTCTCTGCCCTACTTTTATCTGTATAAAAATAGCGGTATCTTAACGGCTAAAATCACGATTATCATATCGCAAAAAAGTCTGTCATGGCTACTTTTAACCGCAATCAATGTTTTGTGGTTATTTTGCACTTATCCAAAGATTTTGAACCCTTGATACGTTATCATATGACATAGGCTAAGGCATTAGCTGGCAATCATGTATTTGGTTCTATGATGATAAAAACAATCACTTTAAAGAAACCTTTAGAAGTTAAGTAGCCTTTAAAAGTTAAAAAACTTTTTAGAGATGCCATTATTTAATTGTCTAGATTACCTTTAACCAGCTGCTGCTATCATAAAACAGCCATGCCAACCGCTACATAATAGAATGATGGACTCAAAAGCGATTATTAAAGGTAATTATCAAAAATCGTTATTAATAAGGAATAGAATATGCGCCGCGTTGTTATCACTGGAGCAGGGATTGTCTCTTGTATCGGACATGACCTAGCCACGGTTACTGCCGCTCTTAAGCAAGGGCAGTCTGGCATTACATTTAATGACTCTTATGCTGAACATGAATTTAAATCACACATTAGTGGCAGTATCGATAAAGCAGAACTCGACACCTCCGCTATAGATCGTAAATTAAAGCGCTTCTTTAGTGATGCCAGCCTCTATGCGTATGTCAGCGCCCTAAATGCGATTGAGCACGCTGGCTTATCGCTTGAGACTATCAATAGCAATCCACGAGTGGGCGTCGTAGCCAGCTCAGGTGGCGCATCGACAGAAAATATCGTCAATGCGATAGATGCGATGCGTGAAAAAGGTCTGCGCGGTGTCGGTGCGATGGCAGTACCAAAAACCATGGGCAGCTCGGTATCCGCAGCATTGGCCACTGGTCTAAAAATTCAAGGAGTGTCCTACTCTCTTGCCTCTGCTTGTGCAACCTCAACGCATTGTATCGGTCATGCCGCTGAGCTTATTCAGTTAGGCAAAGCCGATATCGTGCTCGCTGGTGGTAGTGAAGCGGAACACTGGACGCAGTCTTGTATGTTTGATGCGATGGGCGCAGTTAGTACACAGTATAATGACACGCCAGAACTTGCCTCAAGAGCTTATGACAAAGACCGTGATGGTTTTGTGATTGCTGCTGGCGGTGCAATGGTTGTTGTAGAAAGCCTAGAACATGCTCAAGCACGCGGTGCCAATATATTGGCTGAAATCGTCGGCTACGGTGCCAGCTCTGATGGTGCAGAAATGGTCGCACCAAGCGGTGAAGGCGCAGTACGCTGTATGCAGCAAGCACTAGCCGAAGCTGGTCTAGAAAGCGTCGATTATATCAACAGCCACGGTACGAGTACGCCACTAGGTGATATCACTGAGCTTAAAGCGATTGCTAAAGTATTCGGTAATGATGTCAGCAAAGTACCGCCTATCAGCTCGACCAAGTCAATGACCGGTCATAGCTTGGGTGCCGTCGGTGCGCAAGAATTAATCTATTGCCTATTGATGCTACAAGAAGGCTTTATCGCGCCAAGTATTAATGTTGAAAACTTAGACCCTGCGGCTGAAGGCTTTGATATCGTCACCGAAAAACGTGATGCCAATCTCGAAACCTTGATGAGTAATAGCTTTGGCTTTGGTGGTACGAATGCTACCTTAATTATCAAAAATTTTGACGCGTAAACTATGCCTGCAGAAAATCATAAGAATACTGAGCAGACAGTTTCTGCCCTATCGCCAGCTACTCAACTTAGCTGGCGTTTTGGTGAGCTAACGGCTGCCGAATTAATACCACAACTGCAAAGTCATCTAATAGCAAAAGATACTGAAGCCAACTGGCAATTGGTTTGGTTAAGTAATGATGACCGACCAGTGATTGGTTTGCTCCCTAAAGTAAGCTGGTCCGTCCACTATGATGCTGCCAATAATAAGCCAACTGACGATCCGTCAGGCGCTTATAAAGTTATTAAAAATTGTCGTGGTTCTTGTCTTGATGATAGCCCTACGTCAACAACGACATATATGAGCTATGCTAAATGGCAGGATGAATTAATTGCTTATAGCCAAGCTTGTGAGGATGCTAATAAAGACTCAAAGCCAGCAAGCGATGTAAATGAGAAGCCAAGTTATCATCATGGTCTGATAGGCTTTATCGGTTATGATATTGCTGCTCATGAGCTCAGCCCAGCTGCAAATATCAAGCTGGCAGCGCAGCCTTGTGCGGTATTAGGTCATTACGATATCTACCTAACCCCGTCTGATAAAGAAAATGGCTGGAGACTAAATACACTAGGTTTAAATACTGATAGCGAGGCAACAGACGCAACACTATCAGCGCTTATATCGTATTTAGACATGCTAGACCATGAATTATTCAATAGAAAAAAACCCTCTAATGACAGTGCATCATCGTTAGCGCCCTTAATATTGAACGAGCGCTGGCATAAAAATGATTATCAAAGGGCTTTTGCAAAAACCCAAGATTATCTACAGCAGGGCGACTGCTATCAAATCAATCTGACCCAAGAATGGCAAGGTTCTTTTGATAACAACCTCAACGATGATGGCATTTTACCGATGCTTATTGATTATTTACCTGCCCTACATCGGAATACAAAAGCTCCCTTTGCAGGGTACTTAGCCGCTAATCACTTTAACCAGGACATCAAAGACCATACGTCATTGCATCCGTTCGAATTATTGAGCTGCTCACCTGAGTTATTTTTTACTTTTACAAAAGACACTAACACCGGCAAACATCATATTCGCACCAAACCGATCAAAGGAACGATGCCGCGCGGATTGAATACTGCACAAGATAATGCTTATAAACAGCAACTGATCGATAGTGAAAAAGATCGTGCAGAAAACGTCATGATCGTTGATTTACTGCGCAATGATTTGGGTAAATATGCCAAAACTGGTAGCGTCAAAGTGCCACAGTTATTTGCGATTGAGACCTTTAGCAATGTGCATCATATGGTTAGTACCATCACGGCTGAGTTAAAGCCAGATACTCATCCATTAGCCGTATTATTTGGCAGTTTGCCCGCTGGCTCTATTACCGGCACACCAAAAAAGCGGGCGGTTGAGATTATATCTGAACTGGAAACTGCACCGCGTGGTGCTTATTGTGGCACCATGGGCTATATGAACTTTGATGGAAGTGGTCAATGGAATGTACTCATTCGTACCCTGCAAGCAAATGAATCGTTGATCGGCGCTAGAGAAGTCAGTTTATGGGCAGGCGGTGGTATTACTGTCGCTTCTGATTGTGATGCAGAATATCAAGAATGTCTCGATAAGGTAGGTAATCTGTTAAGTGTTTTAAGTCAAGAACATCTCTATAAACACACTTAAGCGTCATTCGAAAAGACGACTAAAAAATCCTGCTAACGTCATGTTGAGCAGGATTTTTTATTACTACAATTTCAAACCATCAAAACCGTTAACGAGATATTAATCAGCAACGATTTCAGCCTTTTTCTGCAATGCTTGCAAAGCCTCGATTAAACGGTTGTTTTGCTCAGCTGTACCGGTCGTAATACGCAAGTACTCACTGATGCGAGGTTTGTCAAAATGACGGACGATGATGCCTTGCTCTCGTAACGCATTCGCTACCGCACTCGCATTACCCTCTTTTGGACGCACAAATACAAAGTTAGCATGTGATGGCAGCACTTGATAATCCAATGCCACTAAGTCCGCTGTTAGTGACTCACGCAGATCAATAACCTGCTGACGCGTCTGCTCAAAATATTCAGTATCTAAGACACTGGCCGTCGCCCCAGCTTGCGCCAGTTTATCGAGTGGATAGCTATTAAAGCTATTCTTCATGCGTGTCAGTGCTTCGATTAATGAGATATTTCCAAAGGCCATACCGACGCGCAAACCAGCAAGTGAGCGTGATTTCGAAAAGGTTTGCGTCACAAGAATGTTGTCAAACTCATTGATCAAGCTCACTGCTGAAATTTCTGAATCTGAGCTGCCATCAGCTGCCCCAGCAAAATCAATATACGCCTCATCAATCACAATCACTGCATTAGTGTGCTCGCCCGCCAGCTTACGAATGTCGTCAAGCGATAATAATAAACCGGTTGGCGCATTAGGATTGGCAATGATGATACCGCTGCAAGGCTGACGATACGCATCAGGGTCGATACTGAAATCCTCTTCTAGCGCAATTTGTATCAAATCGATACCGAAAGTCTGGGCATATACAGGGTAAAAACTATAGCTGATATCAGGGGCTAAAACGGGGCGCTCTTTTAGGAAAAAACTGGCAAAAACGAGTGCCAACACTTCGTCTGAGCCATTACCGACAAAGACTTGGTTTGCTTCAATACTATAAAGCTGTGCCAATGCGGCACGCAAATCATCAGATTCGGGCGCAGGATACAAGCGTAAATCATCTGCTTGCTGCTCTAAGACTTTTGCGATTGCCTCCCCTACTTTCGGGGAAGGTGGGAATGGGTTTTCATTGGTATTTAATTTACATAAATTGTCGTGTTGCGGCTGCTCACCAGGGACATAAGGTGACAAGTTACGCGCTTTAGATGACCAAAGTCTGGTATCTACCTTTGACTCACTCATAAATTATCCTAAAATTAGCCACGAAGACTATTAAAAGTAAATGTCTAAAAAAATGTCTAAAACAACTCTTAAACCATCCAAGCTATCTTACTGATAACGATAACGAGCTGAACGTGCATGGGCTTCTAAGTCCTCACGCTGCGCTAAGATATCTGCCGTTTCAGCCAATGGCTTGCTGCCTGCTTCACTACAATAAATAATCGAAGACTTCTTTTGGAAATCATAAACGCCGAGTGGCGAAGAAAAACGTGCGGTGCCAGATGTTGGCAACACATGATTGGGCCCTGCGCAATAGTCACCAATCGCTTCAGGCGTGTGACGTCCCATAAAAATAGCCCCAGCATGACGAATGTCACTTAATAGCACATCAGGATTATCAACAGACAACTCTAAATGCTCAGGGGCAATACGATTAATGAGCGCCAACCCTTCAGCTCTATCTTTTACTAGTATCAACGCACCACGGTTTTTTAGCGAATCACGAGCGATATCAGCTTTTGGTAATTCTGCCAGTGCTTTTTCAATTTCAGCGGCCACTTCTGCGAGCTGCTGTTCACTGGTCGTGACAAAGATGGCTTGGGCGATACGGTCATGCTCAGCTTGTGACAATAAATCCATCGCTAGCCAATCAGCGCGATCTTGCGCCTCGCCCTCTGCGTACACCAATACTTCAGAAGGACCAGCAATCATATCGATACCAACTTGCCCAAATACCGCACGCTTCGCCGCTGCCACGTACTTGTTACCAGGTCCGGTGATTTTATCTACCGCTGGAATCGTTTCAGTACCGTATGCCAATGCCGCCACTGCTTGCGCACCGCCGATGGTAAAGACACGGTCAACTTGTGCCAAATGCGCCGCTGCCAATACCAATGGATTGAGTATGCCTTTAGGCGCTGGCACCACCATGATCACTTCATTAACACCAGCTACTTTGGCAGGAATAGCATTCATCAATACAGAAGATGGGTAAGACGCCAGACCACCGGGTACATAGATACCGACGCGATCTAGCGCAGTCACCTTTTGACCTAAACGATTGCCCAGCTCATCTTCGTATTGCCAAGTCTCTTGTACTTGGCGCTCATGGAAGGTCTGTACCCGCGTCGCTGCCGTCATCAATGCTGTTTTTACTTTTTCATCAAGATTGGCAAACGCCTCAGCAAGTGATTCTTTAGACAGCTCGAGCTCTTGCATTGTCGTCGCTGGATGCTGGTCAAACTGCTGGGTTAACGCCAATACGACGCTATCGCCATCGTGGCGCACTCGATCGATGATATCATCAACGGTTTTTAATAAATCGGCATCATTGACCGTTTCAAAAGCAAGCAACTGTGTCAATTCACTATCAAAACTGGCATCTTGGGTACTTAACTGGCGCATGACCTCATCCTATGTCTGGGCATAAAATACTGCTAAAAAATAAACGATGGAAAAATAAAGCCAATGGTATAAATGTGGCAAAAGCTTTCGTCAGCTTATTTATAATGATTTTATTCAGATTATACTGAACACTTACTATTTGACAAGCCAACACAATAAAACCAGTTTAGCATGCTATGTCTATCATAGAGCGCTAAACTGGTTTAAAAATCTGCATGACCATGCTTTATATTATCAATACATACTTCATATTATCGATGATAGGCATCTTTATGCATTTCTGTTTTATGAGTTGCTAGCAACGCTGTCTTTAAAGCTACCCAAGATCGGCTCAAGTAGTGCAAATTTGCGCTTGTAGCTGACCTGATTGACAATCAAACGTGATGACACATCACAAATATGATCGAGAGCTTCTAGACCATTGGCGCGCAACGTATTACCTGTATCAACCACATCGACAATCAAATCACCCAAACCGACCAATGGGGCAAGCTCCATCGAACCGTATAGCTTAATGACATCGACTTGCTGACCTTGACTGGCAAAGTAAGCACGGGCAACATTGACATACTTGGTGGCAATACGTAGGCGACGATTGGGCAGTGGCGCATCTTTTACGCCAGCGGTCATCAGCTTACATTGGGCAATTTTCAAATCAAGCAACTCATAGACATGATTGGCACCATGCTCTAGCAACACATCCTTGCCCGCTACCCCAAAGTCAGCAGCGCCATGTTCAACGTAGGTTGGTACATCGCTGGCACGCAGAATCAAAACGCGCACATTAGGATTTGAGGTCGGGAAAATAAGTTTGCGTGAGGCTTCAGGATCTTCTAAAAGCTCAACACCAGCTGCGCGTAGCAATGGCATGGTCTCTTCTAGTATACGGCCTTTTGATAAGGCCAGTGTTAGACCTGAAAACTCATTATTTACTTCGTTTAATAAACCATTACTCGGTAGATTGTTGCTTGCTTCAGTCATAATGACATCGTGTCCATGTACAGTGAGTATCCCCACTAAAGAGGATTTTTTAAATTTATAACGCCAATCAAGCTTAATCGCTGGTTTAATCGTTGGTATTGATACGTTCGATATTAACCCCAAGCGCACGCAGTTTTTCTTCAACATGCTCATAGCCACGATCGATATGATAAATACGGTCGATTAAGCTTTTGCCTTCAGCAGTCGCCGCCGCCATCACCAATGACATAGACGCACGTAAATCAGTCGCCATGACAGGGGCAGCCGTGAAGTTTTCGACGCCTTTAACCACAGCCGTATGACCATCTACTTGAATAGATGCGCCTAAACGATTGAGCTCAGGCACATGCATATAGCGATTTTCAAAGATATTTTCGATAAAAGTACTGGTGCCATTCGCCAAGCAGGCAATCGCCATGACTTGCGCTTGCATGTCGGTGGGAAAGCCAGGGTGTGGCTGGGTACGAATATCAACAGGCAGTGGACGACCTTTCATTTGGGCGCGAATCCAATCATCGCCACTGGTAATCACGGCACCCATGTCTTCGAATTTTTCTAGCACAGGCGTTAATAATAGCGCAGACGTGTTTTTGGTCAACACATCACCGCGAGTCATCAACGCGCCAGCAAGGTAAGAGCCAGTTTCGATACGATCTGGCACCACTGAATACTCACAACCGTGTAAGCGCTCAACGCCTTCGATGGTCATGATAGAAGTACCGATACCACTTATTTTGGCACCCATCGCGACCAACATATTGGCCAAATCAACCACTTCTGGCTCAAGCGCACAGTTGCCAAGAACAGTCGTGCCTTTGGCTAAAGCCGCTGCCATAATGACGTTTTCAGTACCGCCAACGGTCACCATGTCAAAAGAGTAGTTACAGCCAATCAGCTTGCCACCTTTTGGCGCTTGTGCTTTTACATAGCCATTCTCGACACTAATCTCAGCACCCATCGCCTCGAAAGCTTTTAGGTGTTGGTCGACAGGGCGTGACCCAATCGCACAGCCACCGGGCAATGAGACTTCTGCCTCGCCAAAACGCGCCAGCAATGGCCCAAGGACTAAAATCGAGGCACGCATGGTCTTTACCAAATCATACGGTGCATAGAAGTTATCAATAGTCTTGGTATCGCAAGTGACGGTATCGTCCTGCTTTTGGATTTTGATACCCATGCCACCGATCAATTCAATCAACGTCCGCACATCTTGTAATGAGGGCACATTGTGCAATGTCGTTGGGGTCTCGGCCAATATCATAGCTGCCAATAATGGCAAAGCAGCATTTTTGGCGCCTGAGATAGTAACTTCCCCTGCGATACGACTACTACCAGTGATTAAAAATTGATCCATAGAAGTGACAACCTAGCGATGAGTATTAAAAATAGTGAAAATCAGACTTATCGAACCAATCATTATAATAATCCTTAAAACAATCCGTTCTTTAAAAGCCAATCGTATATAAAAAATTTAACCTTTTGACTGAACATCCCATTCAGCAGGCGTCAGCGCTTGAATATTGAGCGCGTGAATATCACCACTGGCAATCTTGTCGTTGACTAGCGCATAGATCGCTTGCTGACGTTGCACGGCGCGTTTGCCCTCAAAACTGGCATCAACCACGCGTACATCAAACTTATTACCTTGATTGGCAGCTTGAATAAAAGCGTCTGGGAAGTGAGTCTGTAAAAATGCAATCAAATCGTCAGCGTTCATGCTCATAAAATATTCTGCCTTAAAGTTTCAAATAGGGTATAGAAGTAAAGTAACGACATTATAACAAGAGTTGAAGCATCTTACAGTATTGTCTTACGCAACTGCGCCTAAGCGATTAAACCAGCGCTAACAACATGGTTAAATGCCAAATATTTAAATAGGCGCGGTATGAGCAGACCTGACTATTTAAGATTTTTATCCAAGTACGTTAATACTTGCGCACGCACATCATTGACCCACCGTAGCGGCGGTGCCATCGCACCGATACTGGTGGCATGGCTAGCCCCTTTGATTTCACCATTTTCCACAGTGACACCCGCCTCTTGCAGCGCTTTGGTCATTTTAATCGTATTGGTTGCATACACCACTTTGTCTTTTTCGGCAGTCAGCAATAGATAAGGGGGCTGCTCACCTTTGATTTGACGATCTGGCATTACCTCGTCTGGCGTGGCATCAGCAGCAAAGGCTGTTGCGCTGTCAAATTTACGAAAGTCATAACTATAAGGTCCAGCAATACCGACAACCGCTTTAATGTCTTTTGGCTTAACACCATAAGGCGCTAAAAAATCTTCATTAGCAACGGCAGCAACCGCATTGAATGCACCAGCAGAGTGTCCGACCACCGCCAAGCGTTTCGGATCGGCATGCAGGCTGGTTGCATTGTCGAGGCTCCAAGCAATCGCTTGTGCCGCATCTTCGACATAATCAGGATACACATGTTCAGGTGCTTTGCGATAATTAATCACGGCGGTGACATAGCCTGCCTGCGCCAAGCTTTGACCAACAAAGGCATACTGTTCTTTATTACCACTCTCCCACGAGCCACCATGGACAAAAACCACCATTGGATAACTGTCGTTGATAGCGCTTTGGGCTTTCATCGCTTGTGCCAATGGCTTGGGATAATAAATATCTAAGTCTTGCGATGGCTCATCACCATATAGAATGTTTTTACTGACCCCAACGCCGCCACTTGACGTAATACCATTGACTACAGCAAGTGGTGACAAAGCTTGCGCATTTTGGGTAGCGAGTGCAATGCCGCCTATCGCCAATGCAGCAGTAACGCCTGCCCCTGTAAGTTTGAGCGTGCGGGCTTTAATATTTGGTTGTTCGGTATTGCGTGAATCAATAGCTGGAGCGCACGTGTTTGAATCCTTCATAGCCAGTATTCCTATTATATTTATTTTCAATCAACAGTGGATTGCCTTATAACAGCCGTATGGGTTCTGTACTTCATTCATCATAACGACGTTTTATGATGAATGAGCCTCACGCTGTCACAGTTGTTTTTTACTTTTTATATCTTACTGGCTGGCTGAAGCATTATCGTGCTTTTACTGTTGCCACTGTTTAGGATTATTGTGATTACTTAACAGTGCGCTTATTGATTAAATACTTATTGACCCTGATAAAGATCAATATAAGGGCTGGATGACGGCTGATTAACCGACTCCCCTTCCTCTGTTATGACAATAGGTGTCGCAGTACTAGTAGCATTAGGCGTCACAGTGTTGTTTACATTAGGGTTAGCGTTAGACGCTACATTAGAGTCAATAGCAGGCACCATCGTAGGATTGGCCAAATTATTTTCATACATAATATCATCTTCAGCCAACTTCACCCCTCTATCATCGACGACGGTGGTCAGCAATACCAGCTCTGTAATACCGATTGTGTCGTTAGCGATATCAATCAGATGGCTTTGTTGGGTAGGCGTCATGCGCCCCATAATATAGACCACACCATTATCAGTCACTGCTTTGATTTGTGAGGCTTTGACGCCGTCATTCGCTGCGACTTTTGCCAATAGCTTTGAGGTGATATAACCATCGTGAACGGTTGAGCTATAACCCTTCGAGGCACTAACATTCAGCTCGTTGTAGACACGGCGCACATCTGGCATAGAGCTGACGACTTTTTCAACTTCTGCTTTGATTGCCTCAGTTGGTACTTCGCCGGTCAGCAACACTTCACTGTTAAAACTATCAATACCCATACGGCTGATTTGCTGTAGGTCTTCTTTGAGACCATAAACATTGATTTTGACCGTATGCTCAATACTGCGATCGAGCAGACGCTGTGGAATCGTGCGCTCGGTCATCGGCACGCCATAGGTGCCCTCGGTACTATTGGTCAGATAATTGGTGCTACAACCTGTACTGACGAGAACGAGACCAGTCATTAGCATAACGCCTATCGCTGTGCGACGTGATGAACCAAAAATAGCAGTGCGCAAATGCATCCGTGTCATTATTTACCTCTTAAAGCATGATGGTGACGATTGTATGAGATCAATTGGTTTAGCAGTTCTAACTGAGTAACTCTCAAATATCAAATATCAAATATCAAATATCAAATATCAAATATCAAATATCAAATATCAAAATATCAAAATAAGAATTATCGACTGAGTAATCGCTAACGTCGTTGTTTCTACGACTAGCCATTTTCTTTCAATCACTTTACTTAATTTTTACGGCGGGCGGTTAGGTTTTTGGTAACGATAACATGGGGTCGTACTTTCTTTGCCTGTTTGGTAACGCAGTCAAAACGCACCATTACCACGCGCTGGCTATAAAAGCGCCTTTTAGCCATTCTGGCTGATTCTTCGATTTATTCGTACAATCCCTGTTATTTTTATCCGTATTATTTGCAGCAATGCTGTGAGTATTAATCTTATTCGTATCATAAGCAATCACATCAAAGCGGCACTCATAATGACTATACTCAGGGTGCGCTTGTAAAAAATAACGAGCCGTCTTTATAATTTTACGTTGTTTGCTTGCCGTGACGCTAAGCGCAGCATCACCAAAACCTGAATGCTGGCGCTGACGTACTTCAATAAATACCAGCGTCGACCACGCCTGCCCCGTCTCTAGCATTATTAAATCTAACTCACCAACTTTAGGCTGCTGCCAGTTTTGTGCAATCAGCTGTAATCCTTGCGCTTGTAAAAACTCACACGCTCGTTCTTCAAAGCGGCTGCCTTGGCGCTGTTTTGGTGAAGTAAGGGTCAAAGGTTTATGATCTGCCATAGCGTCCATGGGTCTGGTCAACATTTCATAATTATCATAGCACAACATGCTAAACTAACCACTTTTGCGCCCTTTTGTCATTATTGATTGTTCAATATTTACCTGAACGATATATGATAAATGTCAGCGCCACCTTATTTTTTAATTCCAGTTTTTAATACTTCGAGGTTTTATGTCTACCCCTACTGCGATGCCAGCTTGCCTATATATCGTTGCCACGCCGATTGGCAATCTTACCGATATGACACCGCATGCGGTTGATATCTTAAAGCAAGTCGCTATCATTGCCTGCGAAGACACCCGCACTTCGGGTAAGCTGTTGTCGCATTTTGGCATCGACACTAAAGATAAAAAAAGCAGTAAAACGGACGATACCAAAGCGCCAGCCAATCATAATAACTTGGATGATTCTGAGGCTGTAGGCAAGCAAAAAGGACATAATAAGCTTTGGGCATACCATGAGCACAATAGCGCCATTCAAACGCCGAAAATTATTGAGATGATTCAGCAAGGTCATTCGGTCGCCTTAATCAGTGATGCCGGTACGCCGTTGGTTAGTGACCCTGGTTATCAATTGGTGCAAGCCGCCCATGCTGCTGGGGTTACTGTGTCGCCTATCGTTGGCGCTTCTGCGGCGATTGCTGCATTGTCTGTAGCGGGATTACCGTCAGACCGTTTTAGCTTTATTGGTTTTTTACCAGCGAAAACCCATGGTCGCCAAAAACAGCTGACTGCTCTAAATTCACGCACCGAAACATTGATATTTTATGAAGCACCGCATCGTATTATTACCAGCTTAGAAGATATGGCGACGATATTTGGCGCGGATCGTGACGTGGCTTTTTGCCGCGAATTGACCAAAACCTTTGAAACCGTCCGTAAGAGTACGCTAGGCGACTTGGTTGAGTTTGTCAAAGCAGATGATAATCAGCAGCGTGGCGAAATAGTCGTGGTGGTCGCTGGCGTTGATGCGGCACAAGATACTGACGATATCAGCATCCATGACAAATTATTGCAAAGATTGTTAGAGGATTTATCGGTCAAAAAAGCCGCTGCATTGGCGTCCGATATTACGGGTGTCAAAAAGAATGCCCTCTATCAGCGTTTGCTTGATCTACAAGCTGAATGACTTTCGAATATAAAAGATAAGCGTTTATAATTTAATTGAGGAGAAGTGAGCAATGTACGATGTAATGGCGATAGGGAATGCCTTGGTTGACCACGAATATGTGCTATCTGATGCAGCGTTGGAAGAGACAGAGTTGACCAAAGGCAATATGACCTTGGCAGGTATCGAAGAGCAGCAGCAACTGTTGGCCTACTTCCAACTTGCACAAATTGCGCCATCAAAACAAGCGGGTGGTGGCTCAGCAGCCAATACCATGTATGCCTTTGCCAGTTTAGGTGGCAAGCCGTTTTATGCTTGCCGTGTGGGCGATGATGATCAAGGCGCCTTTTACCTCAGGGACTTGCACGAAGCAGGCGTCGCCACCTCAGATAAATCTATCCATGAAGGCGGTGTAACTGGATCTTGTGTGGTTGCCGTTACAGAAGATGGTGAACGCACCATGCAGACTTATCTAGGCACCTCAAGCGATATTGTCGCTGATAACGTCGATTTTGATGCGCTAACGCAAGCAGATTGGTTATACCTAGAAGGCTATTTAGCCATGTCCGAGGGCATCCAGCCAGCCATGACTCAGTTACGTCAGCAAGCTGGCATCCATAATGCAAAGATTGCGGTGAGCTTCGCTGATCCAGCGGTGGTTAAATTTGCCAAAGACGGTTTGCTCAATATGCTGGGCAACAAAGTGGCAGTGATATTTTGTAATAGTGAAGAAGCCAAGCTCTTTACGGATAAAAAACAAGTCAAAGCAGCCGCGCGTGCCTTACTTGAACATTGCCAAATTGCGGTAGTGACGGATGGCGAAAAAGGCGCTGTTATCGCTCATAAACCTGATGCCGAATCAGAGATTGTGGTGCATGATATTGCTACGCCAGTCGTTGCCAATGTCATCGATACCAATGGGGCTGGCGACAACTATGCGGGGGCGTTCTTATACGCTTTATCGCAGCAGTACACCTTACCAGAATGTGGTCATCTTGCCAGCGAAGTGTCAGCACAAGTTATTCAACAATTTGGCCCACGACTCATGCCGCAGGATTATAAAGAGATTGCCAAACGGGTACTGTCCGCTTAATCTCTAAACATATTTTAGGACGGCACAGCCCTAATAAAAAAGCCCATATCAAATCGATATGGGCTTTTTCTTTTGCAAATTATTTTATTGTTAAGAAATAAGAAACTTGCAGGTTAAGCCGAGGCTAATGCCTGTTCTAAATCGGCTTTGATATCGTCGATATGTTCAATACCAATCGACAATCGCACCATATCAGTACTCACACCAGCATTCTCTAACTCTTTCTCGTTCAACTGACGATGCGTGGTCGTCGCTGGATGACAGGCTAGTGATTTGGCATCACCGATGTTGACCAAGCGCGTAATCAACTGCAATGCATCAATAAAGCGCGCCCCAGCTTCAAGACCACCTTTTACCCCAAAAGTCAAAATAGCAGAGGGCGTACCCTTCATGTATTTCTTTGCAAGCTCGTGCTCAGGATGATCTGGCAGACCCGCATACTTTACCCAAGCAACTTTATCATGGTCACGCAGATACTCAGCCACTGCTTGCGCGTTCTGTACATGACGCTCCATACGCAAACTCAGCGTCTCCATACCCTGCAAGATACCAAAAGCATTTAATGGACTAAGTGCCGCGCCAGTATTACGCAGCGGTGCCACGCGAGCACGAGCGATAAAGGCCGCTGCACCAACGTCCTTGACGAAGTTCACACCGTGATAACTGTGATCTGGCGTGTTCAGCAATGGGAAACGCTCAGGGTAATCACCCCAAGGGAACGTCCCGCTATCGACAATCGCACCACCAATCGAGGTGCCCGTACCACTCATATATTTGGTCAATGAATGAATGACAATATCCGCCCCAAACTCAAACGGACGGCAAATCGCTGGCGTGGCAACCGTACTATCAATCACCACTGGCACACCATATTCGTGCGCGATGTCACTGAGTGCTTGAATATCAATAATGTTACCCAGTGGATTACCGATACTTTCAGCAAAGACCATCTTGGTTTTATCATCAATTAAATCACGAATCGCCTCAGGGTTTTTGTGGTCAAAGAAGCGGACTTCGATACCTTGACGCGGCAAAGCATGGGCAAATAAATTGTAAGTACCGCCATACAAGGTCGATACAGCAACGATGTTGTCACCCGCTTCACAGATGGTTTGAATCGCATAAGTGATGGCTGCCATACCAGATGCTACTGCAAGCGCACCGATACCGCCTTCAAGCGCCGCAACGCGCTCTTCTAATACCGCATTGGTTGGGTTCATAATGCGCGTATAGATATTGCCCGCGACTTTTAAATCAAACAAATCTGCGCCATGCTGGGTATTATCAAACGCATACGAGCTGGTGTGATAAATAGGCACAGCGACCGCTTTGGTCGTTGGCTCAACACTGTAACCCGCATGAATCGCTAAGGTCTCTAAGCGCTGCGTAGGTTTTGTGCCGTTATCTGAACTGGTCTCTGGTTGTCCATCACTCATAACAAACTCCTTGGTAGTCACTAAAAAAAGCATCAATCAAAATAGATCATTTAAAGGTATCGATTGACCAATAATCTCTAAAAAAGCCATCTTATAAATGATAGCCATAAAAAAAAGCTGAGTTAATCATAACCCAGCTTCTTTATGAAAAGAATAGCCAATGTTGGGTTTATTAATAATCACCCAGCATAAGTAACCCTATTTCAATCTACTTCTGATTGTATTGATACTTACCACTTATTTGTAATAAGCATTTTCAGTACGAGTATGATCCGTCTCATCGATGACTTGTGTCAGCTCTGGTATTTGCTGCTTAAGTTGCACTTCAACGCCTTGACGCAAGGTCATATCAACGGCTGAACAGCCTTGGCAACCACCACCGAATTTCAATACGGCAGTGAGACCAACGCCTTCTTCATCGATCAACTCAAGCAACTGTACGTCACCACCATGCGCCGCTAAGCCTGGGTTAATCTCAGACTGCAATACGTAGTTGATACGCTCTTCTACGCTGGCATCAGCACCCACTTTTGGCATTTTAGAGTTTGGCGCGCGGAAAGTTAGCTGACCACCGAAACGATCTTTATTGTAGTCAATGACCGCATCTTCTAAATAAGGGACTGACGACGCTTCAATAAAAGCAGAAAAATCATCGTAGGTAAAACGTAGATCAGCACTGTCTTCTTCGCCTGGTTGGTTATAAGCCATACAGCACTCGGCACGCGGCGTACCAGGATGCTCGACGAAGATACGCACACCGATGCCGTCGGTATCTTGCTTGGACAGTAAATCGGCCAAATAACCTTGGGCTGACTCGGTAATGGTAATATTACTTTTCGTTTCTGCTTGCTCAGTATCTAGCGCTGATTCATAGTCTGCAGATTGATCTGATTGGCTGGCTTGATTGTGCTCACTCATAATTTTTCCTATGCGTTATGACACAAACGCGACTGCTGTCATAGCTGCTGTGTCGTGAATTTGGGCAATTTGGTTTAACAGTTATCAAGCATAACGGCTGATATTATAGTGCTCTAACGGCAATCTTGATAAAGGTTTGATGATTTTATAACCACTATTATAGCGCATTCAGTCGATAATTCCGACTGCGCTACTGCGAATTAAAGCGTGACCGTTATAAATAGCCACTATTGGTTTTTTTAATGGTGACATATAAAAGATAGATAGGTGACGTTAATATAGATAATACCTACGGCTAATAACGCTACGCAAAATTATTTAATTACCCACACCGCGTCTGCTATTGTTTATATTAAGGCTGCTTGATTGATTATCAAGGATGAAAGTGTATTAGGGGTTGCCGAGTAGACATATCGTGCTACCCAGTATTAACCATACAATAAATGAGGTCATAAACGATGCCATAACAAAACAATCTAGACGAGACCGCTTTATGATGACAGAAACCCTAAAACTGGTAAGCACCAAAGATGGTGAGCAAATAGCCGTTTGGAAGATTGTGGATACTGCAAAAGATGAAAAGAAGACTGATGTCCTCACCACCAATGCGCCTAGGGTAAAAGCGCAAAACATCCTATTGACCCACGGTACATTTTCGGACAAGCAAACTTGTTTAAGAATCGCCCACTATCTGGCGCAGCTTGGTCATCATTGCTACATTATGGAATGGCGCGGTCATGGTGCGAGCTCGATACCAACAGATAAATTCAACTTCGAAACCGTCGCAACTTATGATTTTGAGGCCACCTTTCGTTACTTGTTTGCTGAGTTAACACTGGATAATCTACACTGCGTCACCCACAGTGGCGGCGGTGCCTGCCTAACCATGTTTTTAATCCAAAACCCCCAGTATATTGACCACATCAACAGCATCAGTATGTTTGCCTGTCAAGTTTATGGCGCAGTATCGAACCCGATTAGCTACACTAAAATTCTCGCAGCCAAAGTATTTACGAGACTACTAGGCTTTATCCCAGCTAAGAAGCTTAAAATGGGTCCTTTTAACGAAAGCTATTATACGATGAACCAGTGGTACGGCTGGAACCTGAACAAAGACTTTAAAAGCAGCTTTATACAACAAAGTAAATTTGAAACAACGACAATTGATGAAAATATGCCCTCTAATATCGCATCTGAAAATGCTGCATCTCATACTACATCTCATAACAGCCACTTCGATTATCGACAACACATGTCAATGATTACCACGCCTATCTATGCGATCAGTGCCAAAGGTGACCATTTTATTTCGCCAACCCGTGGCTGTCAGTTGTTTTTTGATAAGTTTGCTAACCCAAAAAACGTCTTTCGAGAATATTCTCTTGACCATGGAGACTTGGATGATTATACCCATAGCCGCATTATGATAAGCCGTAATGCTGCTACAGAGATTTGGCCAACGGTGACAGCATGGATAGAGAAGCATGCAAGGTAACGATGACACACCCCTACACATCTTTATACTTGTCAGAAAGTCATAGGCTGTGTCAGTATTAGCGTCATCAATTTTTAACCAATAAAAAATAAGTCGTAGGAAAGTGGCGTCTATGAGTGGATTATCAGAGCAAAATCTAGATACACAAAACCCAGATAAGCAGGACAAAAAACACTATCGTTATTTGGTGTTTATTGGGCGCTTTCAGCCGTTTCATTGCGGGCACAAAGCGGTCGTGGATGAAGCATTGAAGCGCGCCGACAATGTCATCATGCTCATCGGCTCTGCCAACTTACCACGTAGCTTACGCAACCCCTTTAGCGTTGCTGAGCGCGCTGCGATGATTAAAGACGCGTATTCAACAGCAGATGCCGCGCGTATTCACTGCGTTGGACTCGATGATGCGCTTTACAATGACACACGCTGGCTGCAATACGTGCAAGCAGGTGTAAAGTCGGTCACTGGCGACTTGCAGACCGATATTGGTCTCATTGGTCATTCAAAAGACAGCTCATCGTATTATTTATCGCTATTCCCCAACTGGGCGTCGGTCTCTGTACCTAATTATCACAATCTATCGGCGACCCCTATTCGGGACAGCTATCTCATGGGTGCCACACCAACGCCTGAGCGCACCCCTGAGTCGACCCGCAACGTCCTAAATGACTTCAAAAAAACCGAGGATTATCAACAGTTACATGAAGAAGCTGACTTCGTTGATAAGTATAAAAGACAGTGGGAGTCTGCGCCTTATCCACCTACCTTTATGACCGCTGATGCCTTGGTCGTCCAGTCGGGTCATATTCTATTGGTAGAACGTCGCAGCATGCCAGGGCGCGGACTATGGGCACTGCCCGGTGGTTTTTTGAATCCAAAAGAGACCCTCTTTGATGCCTGTATCCGTGAGCTACGCGAAGAGACGCGCCTTAAAGTCCCAGAGCCAGTATTACGTGGCTCTTGTCATAGTCAGCATACCTTTGACGACCCTTACCGCTCAGCGCGTGGTCGCACGATTACCCAAGCCTTTTACTTTCAGCTAAAAAACGATCCAAAAGGTCTGCCCAAAGTAAAAGGCGGTGATGACGCGGCCAAAGCGTTTTGGTTACCGCTTGCCGAGTTGGATGCCACCATGATGTTCGAAGATCACTATGCGATTATTACTAAAATGGTAGGTTTGTAAGACGTTGTGTCATTGACTGTTTATTGTATTAATGACTCATTTTCAATCAATGACACTCTATATAATTTATCTTATAAGTTTGGTTTTATCAGTGCCACTTATATTTTCACCGCCCAAGCCGATAGACGGCAAGGGTTACTAAGCAGCATTTAGTTATCCTTACTAGATGCTGTCAATGGATGAACCGTTAGACTGTTGAGCAATAAATTGATGCTAATGTACATAAAACACTTTTAGTCCATTTAAGGCTCAACAATGATGCGAGTCGTCCATTTCACTCAAAGCAGAGGAGTTCTGTGATGTATACCAGCAATTTAAATAATTTAATCTTAAATAGCGACAGCTATAAAACCTCACATTGGGTGCAATATCCCAAAGGTAGTGAGTATCTATCCAGCTATATTGAAGCGCGTAAAGGCGATTACGATGTGGTATTTTTTGGGCTGCAAGCCTTTATCAAAGAATACCTGAGTACCCCTATTACCTACCAAGATATTGATGAAGCCGAAATACTCATTCAAGCGCATGGCTTGACCTTTAATCGTGCAGGGTGGGAGCGCTTAGTTGATAAACATGGCGGCTATTTGCCACTACGTATCGAAGCCATACCTGAAGGCAGTATCGTTCCAGTATCCAATGTGGTCTGTCAGATTATCAATACTGACCCAGAATTCTATTGGCTACCAAGTTATATCGAAACGGCATTACTCCGTGCTATCTGGTATCCGTCGACCGTTGCTAGTGTCTCGCACTATTGCAAAGGCATCATTCGTCAAGCGCTAGAAAAATCAGCGGACAATACTGAATCATTAACCTTTCGCTTGCATGACTTTGGTTCGCGTGGTGCGTCTAGTCAGGAGTCCGTGGCACTTGGTAGTCTTGCTCATTTGGTAAATTTTGCCGGTACAGATTCCATGACCGCTTTGGTGGCTGCCAGTCGCTGGTATCAAATGGATAAAGACATGCCTGCCTTTTCTATCCCTGCCGCTGAGCATAGCACCATGACTGCATGGGGTCGTGATGGCGAAACTGCTGCTTTTGCCAATATGATTGAGCAGTTTGGTGGGGCGGGTAAGAGTTTTTCAGTGGTCTCTGACAGCTATGACTTATGGAACGCCATTGACAATATTTGGGGTGGCAGCTTGAAGGACGACGTGAAAAACATGGGCGGTACTTTAGTCATCAGACCTGATAGTGGTGAGCCTGCTAAAGTAGTCCGCGAAGCACTGGAGCGCTTGGCAGTGAAGTTTGGTACGACAATTAATAGCAAAGGCTACAAAGTTTTGCCAGATTATGTACGTGTCATCCAAGGGGATGGCATTAGTCCGCAAAGCTTGAACAAAATTATCGACGTGGTCATGAAGGCAGGATTTAGCGCTGAAAACGTGACCTTTGGTATGGGTGGTGGATTACTGCAACAAGTCAATCGCGATACCATGAGCTGGGCGATGAAAGCCAGTGCCATCTCTATTGATGGCGCATGGAAAGACATTTATAAAGACCCTATCACTAGCCGCTCAAAACGCTCAAAAAAAGGTCGCTTGGCGTTGGTCGAAGACAGCAAAGGACAGCCAACAACCATCAAAGCGGATGATCTACCTGCTGATGCAGACAACCTGTTACGTGACGTGTATGTCGATGGCAAATTACTCGTCGAAGACAGCCTCACTACAATTCGGGAGCGTGCAGGATGGTAGTAATATGATAAATAGCCATAAAATGGCGTCGGTTGCACGCGACGTCCTACTCGCCCCTGTTTATCTTTATCAAGGTCGCAAAATCAAGCGTGATACGGTGCGCTTGCCTGAGCCAAACGGAGAGCGACACGGACATATTCAATTAGGTAAACCGACTGATACCATTGCTAATAATGCAAAAAATGAGACCAAGCAAACGCTAAACCTCATGATCGTTGGCGATTCAGCAGCAGCGGGTGTTGGTAGTCAGACACAGCATGAAGCACTCGTTGGTAAGTTGATGCCTATCTTAGCGCAGCAATCCGTGATTAATACTCAATTTGCTAACTTGGTCTGGTCGTTGCAAGCGACCACCGGACATACCAGCTTTGATATCTTGCGCAGGCTGTATGTTCTGCCCGCGCCTAGCCACCCCATCGATGTAATGGTGCTGAGTGTTGGCGTCAATGACACCACCTCGAACGTCTCTGTGGGTAAATGGCAGCAGCAAATCGAAGATATTGTTGCGATCGCTCAGCGTAAATTTGGCGTACGGCAATTGATTTTTTTGAGTCTGCCGCCCATGGCGCAAATGCCTGCGATACCTGCTCCTTTGAATAACTTCGTCGGTGCTAAAGCTTCAATGCTTGATGCAACATTACAACAAGTATGTGCAAGTAATGAGGGTGTCACTTATATGGCCACTGATTTTCCACGGATGATAGAAGAGCACTCTAAGGGCATGCCAATTGATATTAAGGTGATGTTTGCCAGTGATGGCTTCCACCCTAGTAGTTTAATGTATGGCTACTGGGCGCAGCAGTTGGCAGAGCTCATTGTCAAGTTGCTTAATTCATCAGCTGCCAAATTGAGCCGCCCTGCTTTCTAAAAGCTAGTATCTCAAAGCTGATATCTCAAAACTAATATCTTGAAAAATGACAGCTTGAAAAATGACAGCTCAAGATTTAATAACCTAAAACTTAACGTTGAATTTTAAACAAAAAAAACCGCTGAATAATCAGCGGTTTTTTATGGCTTAGCAAAATAAATTGACGCGGTAAGCGTAACTTATTCAGCAGAATCAGCAGCTTGTTCAGTAGAATCAGCAGCTTTCTTGTTACGACCACCAAACGCACCAAAGCGTTTGTTAAAGCTAGCAACACGACCTTCGGTAGAAGTTTTACGTTGCTCACCAGTATAGAATGGATGCGACGCACTTGAGATATCAAGTGGGTAGTATGGGTATTCTTTACCTTCGTATTCACGAGTGGCTTTGGTTTTAGCCGTTGAACGAGTCAAAAAGAACACGTCAGCGTTAGTGTCGTGGAACAAAACTTCTTGGTAATCAGGATGGATATCTTTACGCATAATAAACTCTCTATGTCCGATGTATTTACAGTTTTATTGACAATGTGTCGAAGCCTTTATAAAGAAACTCTTATAAAAAAGTTCTTATAAAGAAGCTCTCATAAAAAAGCACTTATAAAACTGAGCATACGTAACTGAGGCACTAAGGACATTTGCAAGGCTGGCAGCTGCGTCACTGGCTTATTCCAGCACCCAACACCATACCTCTGCTTACCTAGCCTTCCCCAGCGGGAAAATTAAACCGCGATTTTAACGGTTTTTGGTGTTTGATGCAAGCAGCAGTTGCGATCATCATAGATGATAAAGCACCAGCAAACCGACAATGTTATTGAGATAAGCATTCTATGCTATTATAATATTTGATTAGATAAACCACTTAATAACGATGAAATTTGTAGATTATTTAAATAATACCTGCTTTTTAGGCCGTGTTCTCATTTTAAAAATGGTGATAAAAATGAGATAAATTGCAGTCAAACGAGGAAAATAGCGCAGATAATATCGGGATATTAACCAGCTATTTAACGATGCTTGGCAAAATTTAGCCATTTTTAGCCCGTTTAGATATGATCAATTGAATTGAGGACACGCCCTAGTATTGAGTTTTTAGTATTAAGATTCATAAAATATTAGCCGTGTTGCCCATAGCCTGCTTTTATAAATACTTACTGCTATTATGACAAACGTCACCTCAGTGACCATTTAATACTCGTAAATTAATCATCGTTAAATTAACGGTTATTAAATGAAGTACTCCTCATTAACAGTCACTAAATAAGGATAATAAACAATGATAAATACTGCCCTAAAAACTACCACGAAAGCCCTACTCATCAGCTCAGCACTTGCGGTCACTACCATGGCAAGCGCGGCATTACCTAGCCAATGGCAATTAGATGACTCACATACCCGTGTTGGTTTTTCTGTCAATCACTTAGGGTTTTCAACGACCATGGGTCGCTTTAATGATGTGCAAGGTGTGGTCAATTACGATATCAAAGCCCCTAGCAAAACCAATATGAGCTTTACAATTGCAACCGATAGTATCGATACCAATTGGGATGCCCGTGATAAGCATCTAAGAACGGATGAGTTTTTTAATGTGGCTAAATACCCAGCGATGACTTTTAAATCTACCCAAGTCACTTTTAGCAACCCACAACAAGCCAAAGTAACGGGTGATTTCACAATGCTTGGCCAAACCAAGCCCCTCACACTAGATGTAACGTTAAATAAAATCGCCAACAGCCCTCTTACGAAAGAGCCAGTCATTGGTTTTCGTGCTACCGGCATCATTGATCGCGCAGCCTATGGTATGACAGCGTTTGCTGCTGGCATTACTACCGATGTTCCCATTCAAATCGATGGTGAATTGGTACAGAAAACAACAAAATAGCGCTGAAATATTTTTTAAAAAACCTTTACCTAAAAAAGCAGCCACTATGATGGCTGCTTTTTTTCGACTTGAAACCTACTTGTTTTATTTAGTTTTAACAATGTGCCAAACGCCAAGCTTGTTATCGCCGTCGGTATCGCCAACTTTTGTATCATTGGCATAAAAGTATAAAGGCTTACCATTGACAGCCCATTGATATTTACCGTCTTCCCGTTGGAAAGCGGCAAACTGACCAGAAGCTTGGGCATTGCTAGGAGCCATAAAAGCCGGCCAAGCTAATAGACATGCCGAGCCACACTCTGATTTGTTCATGGAGTCTTTGTCAAAGGTATATAGCGTCATTTTGTTGGTGGCATCCACTAACATCCCATTCATACTGGCAACGGGCGCTTTATTGCTCATGGTAGCTTGTACGTCATGCATGCCTGAGTCGTCGTTGCCAAACACATTGTTTAGCGTCGAACAACCCGTTACGGTCAACACACTGGCTAGAGCAGATAACATCAGAATACGTTTCATAATCACTTCCTTGTATTTAAAAGTATTTAAAAAAAACATCTCATTAATCTAAATTTTTATTGAACTGAATTTTTATTGAACATGGTGTTCATTAATTATCAATATTGCAATCTGCTGATTTGTGCGATAGTTAAGTCATACGCTCAGACAGTTGCTTTACTTTCATACGCTTTACTCTCACAGAGGATTTCAAGTCGTTTTACTATAGCATATGCTATAAAACGGTCGTTTTTGTCAAAATATAAACTTACAAAAACCTGCGAATATTACAAATTAGTAAACCATGACGTGAATCTTATGAGCAAAGGTATTTCATATTGATGGACGTTCAAAAGAGTGATGATACTTAAATGATGCTAAGCGTCTCATTTCTATTTTTGTTTTTCATGGTCAAGACAGTCCATGGCAAGTTGTTGACAAAACTAATGCATCTACTTACGTATTTGCCATCATATACACAGTAGGTTTTCGTAAAATAGCGCTATAAATGATAAGTAGTATATGAGAAGAGCCATATAATCAAAAGTATGACTATAGCGGTCTCATATGAATGTTGAACTTGACTGTATCCGCACGCATATCAATAGTTACAACAAGATTCAAGATACTGACATGATCAGAAACTTACATGCCCAAACAATTATATGAATAAGCAGAGCATGTCCCGACGCTGATGCTATCAAGGATATAACAACGACAATGACCTATAATTTTAGCAAAAACGCCTCTCAATCCATCCTGCACGATGCTGAATCGCAGAATACTGATGCTCAAGATATTGATCTCAAAGATATCGAATTTTTAGAGACTAAACTTGATACAGCAGCGGCTGCCACAAAGGACGAGCTATCTAAAAAACGCGTCGGCATTCTAGGCGGCGGTACTGCAGGGGCAACGATTGCTATTCGCCTCGCTGCATTAGGGCTTGAGACCTACGTCTTTGAAAAGAAAAAATCGCTTATCGATGGTCCACCAATGTGCCATTTGCACGCGGGTGGTAATCTATACCGTGAAATCCCTGACGAAGACTGCGTTGCTTTGCTTAAACAATGTATCGATATTCTGCGCCTTTATCCTTATACCATCGATGTACGTCCAACCGTATTTGCTGTCCCAACGCGCGACGAAGGCTTGCCCGAAGACTTGCTCCCGCGTCTCGATATCTTGACGGATGCTTATCGCGAGCTCATCGCACAAGACAGCAATAACAAAGTACTGGGCGAACCGGAAAGCTACTATCAGCTCTATAGTCATGAGCAACTGATTGCGCTGTCTGAACGTGAGCAAGTTGCGATACCGAGCACGGTTGACGAATGGATGATACCGGTTGCCAAATATCTGGACTTAAATAAAGTGAAGTTTCCGCTTATCGTCGTGCAAGAGTATGGCTGGAATATTTTTCGCCTAGCTGCTTCTGCTCAACTCGCCTTAGAAGGCTATGAGCATGCGCACGTCTTTACCAATACGGAAATTAAGCAAGTCATGCCGGTGGATTGTGAGAACTGTACCAATGCTGATCACCATGTCACAAAATGGCGCGTCGATTACCAGCAAGCGAGCCAGTCTCAACCTGAGTCTATCGAAGTCGATTACTTGGTCAATGCTTGTGGTTTTCGCACTGGTGTTATCGACGATATGGTCGGTGTCAAAGTCGAGCGTATGGTTGAGTTCAAATCTTCTTATATCACGCACTGGGGTGACGCTGGTGGACAAATACCCGAGATTATCGTGTATGGCAGTCGCGGTACGCCAGAGGGTATGGCGCAGCTAACCCCTTATCCAGGCGGTTACTTTCAAATCCACGGTATGAGTAAAGCCATCACCTTATTTACTGATGGCTTGGTCGCTTCTGATAAAGCCAGTGCACAACCTCAATTACCGCCTCAGTATGTACATTATATCGAAGATGGCTGGGACAAAGCACCGCTACAAGCCCGTAGCCAGCAAGCAATTGAGTACGTAGCAGAGTTTGTGCCTACCTTTAACAGTGCGCGCACTGTCGGTAATGCCTTGTACGGCGGGCAGCAAATTCCGGGTCAGGACGATACCTTACGGGTAGCAGATGTGAGTTTATACTCTAATATACGCTACGCCCGCGCAGAGAATGTCAAAGCGTCGTCCACCTTAATCGCTGCTGATCAAATCGTTAATGAATTGACGACTCTTGGCTTAATAGACAATGACACAGCAGAAAATCGTAGTCGCCATGCGCATGAATGGTCATACTTGGCCCATAATGACCGCTTAACGATTGATAAAGTGGCACGCGTCTTGGCCGAAGATCGTGGTTTCCCAGCGGCGATGGCTGATGTCAATCATAGCATTCGCGAAATGGCGTTAGAGAATTTAACACCAGCTCAGCCTTAGGCGTTTGCCGTCTGTTAATACGTTCGATAAATCTGGTAGAAACCAACGCTAAAGAGTATAGAAAAAGGAGGTCGTCGCTAATCACTAGCGACGACCTCCTTTTTTCTTATATACAATGAGACCATTTAACAGCTTATATTCTGATCTACCTATATTTAGTTGCCCGCCATTTTTTCAGTATCGACCGCATCATCTATCGTCACGATTGTCCGTAACAAATCAATCGCTTCAGCGATGGTATTACAAACCACCAAACGCTCAAGATCTTGCTGCTTCATAAAGCCTTGTTCCGTGGTATATTTTAAGTGCTCAATCATGCGATCATAAAAGCCATTAATATTCAGAATAATCATCGGCTTTTCATGTTGATACAGCTGACGCCATGTGGCGATTTCCATAATCTCTTCGAGTGTACCAAGACCACCGGGTAAGGTAATAAAAGCATCGGCGTACTCTGCCATGACAGTCTTACGCGTGTGCATGGTATCGGTCAGATGCAGACGAGTCAGACCCTCATGGGCGATTTCGTGTTTGAGCATAAAGGTAGGAATCACACCAACAGCTTGCGCGCCGCCTTTGATAACGTCGTCAGCCACTGCACCCATTAGACCAATACTGGCACCGCCATAAACCAAACCCAACCCATTTTCTGCTAGAGCACGACCAAGCTCACGGGCTGCTTGCTCATAAACCTCACTATTACCCAGTCGTGACCCACAATAAACAGCCACCAGCGGCATCGCTAATGTTGATTTATCCACGGCTTTTTCGATATGAGTGATATCTTGGCTGGTAATAACTTCATAATTTTCATTATTAATTTTCATTTGCATATAACGCTCCTAAGTTTGCTTAGATTATTGTATTGAATGGTTCGGTAAAGGGGTTTATCGTTTGTTAGAATGACACAATATGACGTTTATCACTAACGTTAACTCGCTGTATTCTGTAGTGCTGCCACCTTTTACTCTTTTTACGCTTTGCTGATAAGAGCTTATGATGAGGCGCTCTCATAAGGTCTAAGGTGTTGTCAGCAGTCTATTAATTACGCATAATAAGCATCCGTCAAACTCACACCTATTTGTGATTTTTATATTTGTTTTTATAAGTGGTCAGTAGAAATAGCATAAATCTGGTTGCTCACAGAGAAAATAAAATAGCGCTCATTATCCTGCTATTTGCTAGCGTTTATCTTAACATAAGCCGTGCTATCACGCGGTAGCAACGATTTATCGCTACGCAATGACTACATTTTTTAGCACTGACTTGCTATAAAACGTTGCAGGTCAATACTTATCATCCTTAATAAAAACGACAAAACTCATCAAGGTATTTTTATGCATAATAATCATGCGCCATCTTCTGTAGCACCACAAGGTGACACAATCGACGCTAATAATGATCATGAAAGCAACGACGATAACGGCAGCTACTCACTAAGCATCATGACTGAGCGTAATCAAGCGTTGGCCGCAACGGTTTATCGTCCTACAGAAGCGGTCAAAGCCGCCGTCATGATAGCGCCTGCCACTGGTATCAAGCGTCAGTTTTATCATAACTTTGCGAGCCATTTAGCAGCGCAGGGCTTCGGTGTACTGACCTTTGACAACGAAGGTATCGGCGAGTCACTAGCAACCGATTTGGCCAAATGTGATGCCTCACTGATAAGTTGGGGTCGTCATGATATGCCAGCCGTCCTCGATGCGTTGCAAGATGAATTTCCTGATGCGTCTTACCATCTCATCGGTCATAGCGCAGGCGGTCAGCTGATTGGTCTGATGCGCAATTATAACGCTATCGCCTCGGTGTTCAATGTCGCTTGCTCGTCAGGTTGTATCAAAAACATGGACATGCCATATAAAATTAAAGCGATAGGTTTTATGGATGCATTCATTCCTGTCACTAACTTTGCGCTTGGCTATACCCCATCAGATAAAATCGGCATGGGTGAGCCGCTACCACGCGGCGTGGCTCGTCATTGGCGCGAATGGTGCAATGGCTCAGGTTATATAAAGACTGCGTTTGGGAAAAGTATTCACACGCATTTTTATGATGACATTTGCATGCCAGCACTGTGGTTAGGCTTTAGCGATGACGAAATCGCGAATAGCAAAAACATCGACGACATGATTCGCGTCTATACAAAGATGCCGGTCGAAAAACGCTTTTTTGAGCCGAAAGATTTTGGCTTAAGCAGCATCGGTCATATGCGTTATTTTAGTGGTCGAACCAATGCCAAGGCACCTGAGTTATGGCAAATGGCGGTAGATTGGTTAAATCAGCAACAATAACTTCCAAAACTACAGCTTCGAGCATGAACAAAAATAGAACAGCTGATAATGCGCTTTACTCTTTTGCATTTTCTACGTCTGCTGCCTTAATACGCTTCGTCAATGCTGAATAAAGCGACGGCTGCATGTTATGGATGTTACCGAGCATCCATTTCACATAGTTGATGGGCACGTCTTTAATCAGCTTACCTTTATGCTTACCAAAGGGCATCTTGCTCACGGGATTGGCTTTGTTAGAGATAGCATGTGCCGCCGCAAAATCCGTCGGCGCAATCTCTAGACGCTCACAGCAAGCTTGATAAAGTAAGTAGCACATACGGGCATCACCTAGCGCGTCATGAGCGGCTATCGTCATTCTGCTCGCCTCAGACTTGCCCAATAATTGCTCGATACACTTAGATTGACTGTAGCTGCTCCATTCTGGGAAGGCCACGCGCGCCAGCCTCACGGTACAAATCAGCTTGGCAGAAGGGCTACCAATTACCCGCCAATCAAAACGTACGTTGTGACCAATTAAGTATTTGGGCAATTCAAATTGCTCCAAATCAAAACGCTCAAGCCCAACCACATCTTCATCCGTAATACCGTGCACCTTGATAACAACGGGTGATATAGAGCGACCACTGTTGAAATATTTCATCCACTCAAATCCGCTGGCCACATTAATCGTCGCCACCTGAATCGGTCGTGGGTCACGGCCTTGATCGGTTTCGGTATCGATAACCAGCGCCGTATCAGCCGTGGCAGAAATGTCAGTAGGATTAAAAGTATCAGTCATAGAAAATTAACCATCAATAGCACCATCGTGGCTGAATAGGAACAATAAATAGATAAAACTCTATTTACTGTACTTGTATTTATGGGGGTAAAAACCATAGATAACAATGCTATACACACCTTGGAAGATAGGGGTTTTATAATACTAACTCAAACTACATCAGATATATAAGAGACATCAATGCTAGCAGATGGCAATAATCAACCACCAAAGCCAACACTATTCAGCCGTTTGCTAAGCCTAATAATAAGGGCAACGGTGTTACTAGCGCTGTTATTTGTATTTGATAAACTACTACCCAGCATTAGCCAACAGACACAGTCGTTTGTCGTGGCGAAATGGCAGCAACTGAGTTTATTGCAGCAAGCATTGCCGATAGAAAACAGCCTACCCAGTCCACTACCAGATCAGCGTCTGACAGACACTTGGGGCGCAGCACGTAGCCAAGGGCGCTCTCATGAGGGCATTGATATTTTTGCAGCGCGGGGCACACCGGTACAAGCTACGACGCAAGGCATCGTCAGCAAAGTTGGCGAAAATACATTAGGGGGACGCGTGGTAGTGGTGGTCGGACCGGGCGGCGCAGGACATTATTACGCCCATCTAGAGGATTATGCCGACATCGCGCCCAATGACTGGGTCAATGCTGGTGATATCATTGGCTATGTTGGCGACAGCGGTAATGCTAAAGGAACGCCAACCCATGTTCATTATGGTATTTATATCAATGGCAGCGCAGTGAACCCCTACCCACTTTTACAAAAAGATTAAGGCGCATGGGCAGAACGTACATAAGCGCTTGGAAATACGGCACTAAAGGTCGAGCCTTTCCCTTCTACCGACTCTATGGTTAGTTGCGCCTCATGTTGATATAAGACATGTTTTACAATTGCCAACCCTAAGCCTGTACCACCCGTAGCACGGCTGCGTCCGCTATCGATGCGATAAAAGCGTTCCGTCAAGCGCTCGATATGTTGGGGCGCGATACCGAGACCATCATCTTCGACGGCAAAGCGGCAGCCTTCCGATGTTTTTGTCCAGCTGATAGCGATGTTGCCACCTTTTGGCGTGTATTTGATAGCATTAATCACTAAATTGGATAAGGCGCTCGTTAAGTACATCTCTGAGCCATACAGTCCATCGTAAGTGTCTATCTGCAAATGAATAGTATGACCATATTCTTGGTTATACGCCTGCGCATCATCATAGATATGCGTCAGTAACTTGGTCATATCAATATCATTTAGCTCATGCGTCTCTTCTATTTCGATGCGAGACAACAGCAATAAGTCATTTACAATTCTATTCATACGAGCAGTCTGCTGGGTCATCAGCTCAAAGCCACGCCGCCACTGCGGGGGCATATCCTCTTGATCGGAGAAATTTTCTAGATAGCCCATCAGCACGGTCAATGGCGTACGCAGCTCATGCGAGACATTGGCGACAAAGTCACGGCGCATTTGCTCCAAATGCTGCAAGCGGGTCACATCATAAATTATCAGTAGTTTTTCATCACCGAAAGGCGTCAGTTCACACTTTAGATAACGTTTAGGATCTCGCCATGACACCATGTGCACACCATCGCTCGGTGGCGTGATTGCCTGATAATACTGGCGAAATTCAGGCACGGTAATAAAGTCAAAAATGCTTTGACCTTTATTGCTTGACTGCAATAACAATAAATCTTCCGCTGCCTGATTCCACCATTCCAAACCATCATCATCATTGAGCAAAATGACCGCATCCCGTAGTGCTAGTAAGGCACTGCGGATTTTTTTGAGTTGATTTGTTGTATTGTGCTGGGCAACCTGCTCTTGCTCACCCTGTTGCTCATTTTTTATCGGCATTATCGTCATCGTTATCCTTACTACTGTCTTCTACGTTGTTTTACGCTTGCCACAACTTGTTCTGTCTTGGTCTAATTGGATTCAATCAAGCTGGAAAACCGATACCCAGTACCGCGCACCGTTTGTATCAGCGTAGCACAGTCATAAGGCTGTAGTAATTTACGTAAACGCCGAATATGCACATCAATCGTTCGATCTTCAATATAGACATTGCCGCCCCAAACCTGATCTAGCAGCTGTGTCCGTGTATACGCACGCTCTGGATGACTCATAAAAAATGCTAACAACCGATACTCTGTCGGACCGATATCAATGAGCTGGCCCGCCGCCGTTACGCGCTGGCTTTTGGGGTCTAAGCTAAGCTTGCCGATTTCGATAGGCTTATCGGCGCTCAATGTACTACTACGACGTAGCACTGCCTTGATTCTTGAGATTAATTCCCGTGTCGAAAAAGGCTTGGTCATATAGTCATCAGCCCCCGCATCAAGACCATGGACCTTACTGTCTTCCTCACTTTTGGCGGTTAGCATAATAACCGGTATCTCAGCGAGCAAATCGTCGTTTTTGAGCATACGACAAAAATCAATACCGCTTTTTTCGCCGGTCAGCATCCAATCCAATAATATGAGCGCCGGACGGTGATCAACCACTTGCTGATGCGCCTCTGATGCGTCGGCAGCCTGTAAGCTATCAAATCCAGCCATCTCTAACGTCATCACAATCATTTCACGAATCGCAGGCTCATCCTCGACGATCAAAATTTGCTCATTGTACATACGGCAACCTTATTATTATAGTCAAAATATCAGCGTTCAAAAAGTTAGCATTCAAAAAATTAAGATACAGAAAGAGGCGATAAACACTCGCCCGTTTCTACTTATTAAACGGACTAATTATGACAGCTTGATGACAGATAATTTTTATACTTCTAATAAAAAGTTTAAGGGCCCATCATTGACGCTGGCAACTTGCATATCAGCGCCAAACTGACCAGTGGCAACATTGTGATGCTGAGTGTTGGCATAATCAACCAGTTGTGCAAACAGCACTTGAGCAGTATCAGGTGCCATCGCGCCACCAAAGTCAGGACGACGACCCTTGTCCGTTTTTGCCATCAAGGTAAATTGCGACACCAACAACAGTCCGCCACAGACCTGTTGCACATTTTTATCCAGTTTGCCGACCTTGGCAGGATCTTCATTGTTTTCAAAAATACGATAGGCCAAGATTTTGTCGATCATGCGTTGGGCAGTTTGCAGGCTATCTTCATGCCCCAAGCCAATATATGCCAATATCCCATGATCGATTTTGCCAATACAATGCTGATCGACGACGACGCTAGCATGGCTCACTCGTTGTATAAGTGCTTTCATTTACTGATTCCTTAACAGATTATGCTCAGACAATAATGTGCTGTCCATGATAAAATACAGCCATTAACTTGCCTAATTTTTATTCTTATTTCCAATCCTATTTTGGTAGCCTTATTATGAATGTATTTACCACCTTACAACAGCTTGTCCCGCAGCAGCAGCTGAGTAAAGTCGCTGGGCGTCTAGCCGCCAGCCGTCATCCGTACGTCAAACGTGCCTTTATTCGTGGCTTTGCCAAAGCTTACGGCGTCAGCTTAGGTGAGTATGAACGTCAGAGCTTTAATGCTTATGAGAGCTTTAATGACTTTTTTACCCGTGAGCTCAAAGAAAATGCACGTACTATCGACAGCAGCGCTAACGGTATTGTCAGTCCTGCTGATGGTATCATCTCGCAGCTAGGTCAAATTGAAGACCATAAACTACTACAGGCTAAAGGTCGTCATTATGATGTTGGCCAATTACTTGCTGACAGCGAAGATGGTAGCTACTTCGCTGATGGTAGCTTTGCGACTGTTTATCTCGCGCCTAGTAATTACCACCGTGTGCATATGCCATTTGCGGGTACATTAACTAAGACCCGCTATGTGCCAGGCACACTGTTCTCTGTCAATAATACCACGGCCGCTAACGTGCCTGATTTATTTGCTCGCAATGAGCGTTTGGTCTGTTTATTTGATACAGAATACGGCAAAGCTGCCGTGGTAATGGTCGGCGCTATGATTGTCGCTGGTATCGAAACCGTCGCCACTGGCAAAATCAGCCGCACTGAGGACATCCAAGAAGCAGATCATGACATGAGCTTTGAGAAAGGCGCTGAGCTTGGACGCTTTTATTTGGGTTCAACAGCGATTGTCGTTTTGCCAAAAGCCGCAAAAGCAGATTGGCAGGACAGCATGAAAGCCAATAGCGTGGTAAAAATGGGACAGTTATTGGGTGAAGCAAAAACTCAGCAAGCTTGATTTGTAAGAAACTCATAATACTGAAAAGCCCAGTTAAACGTAGATAATGACGTTTAACTGGGCTTTTTAATGGCTGTTAGTTTGTACTACTTCTATTTTGTATTGCTTGTTTTTACTACTTTGGGCTACCTTGTGCAAAAGCCTTTATCAATATCGAAAATGCTTATGGATAGGATAAGCAAATAGGATGTTTTCCTCCTGCGTACCACTTCCGATATTATGAATAATCATCGGCGTACCATCAGCAGCTACTTTATCTGAGACGATACCGATATGCGGCAAGTTACCCTTTGGCAGCCGCCATGACACAACGTCTCCCGCTTGAAAACTGCTTTTATCAGTCGTAGATAACGTCTGTCCATGACGCGCAAAAAACGTTTCAAGGTTAGGCACGCGTCGATGATCGATATTTTTGTCCGTTGACTTTAAGCCCCAAATCTTTGGGTAGCCCGACCAATTTGATTTCATATCATGGTTGACCAATTGCTGCAAATCCACATTTTGCAAACGATAAGCACGGACAATCACATCGGTACAGACACCAGTCTCTATTGGTACATCGCCACGCGGAAAGTCCAGCTTACGATAAGTAGGATCATAACTCACCGTGACACCGATCTGTTTTTTAGCATCGTGCGCCAATTTATCGCCATCACTGATAGGAGCAAGCGCTTGTGCCATTTGCGCTAGTCCCAGCATGCTGATAAAGGCTAGCGATTTGCACCATGTTTTATAGTTCTTAAATAAGTGCATGGAACCTCTCTGTTATTATTGACACTATTCAATATAAAGGTTTTAAACAGCGTCAAACATTGCGAGTCAGTAACAAGGTGACGCTATCAATTTACTTATCAACCAACCACCCTTGCTGGGTCGCGTATTCAATGTTTTGTGATAACCAATCATGGATGGGAGGAAAGCTGTCTTTGATAAATCCATGCGCGCCAGCCACTTGCGAGCGTGTAACACCAAGCTCAATCCACGTTTTGCCCTCAGTATTTAAATTAAGCAAAAATGGCAACAAACGATCAACCACTCTAAGTAGATCAGCCTCTTTACTATTACCCGTTTCCTGCTCTTCCCAGATCTCACTTAAATCAGCAATACCGTTACCGCGTTCGCGTTGTAATCGAGCAATACCCTCGCGCTCTTCGAAGTGCGCATCACGACGGGTATCAGCATATAAAAAAGTATCGCCCGCATCAATCTCACCCAAATCATGCACCAGCGCCATCTTAAGCAATTTCTCATGATTGACGTCTAACTCAAACAATTCAGCGATTGACCAGCATGCCATTGCTAAATGCCATGAGTGCTCAGCAGAGTTTTCCAAGCGAGTCGTTCCCGTCACATAGCTGCGCCGATTGACACGTTTTAGGGCATCAAGCTCTAATAAGAAATGCGTGACGTCATCTATCTTAATATTTGCGTCACGCGCTGGATTGGTCAGTTTTATAGGCGTGTTTGAGGACATATTTCTCTCTGGTTAAATGCAATACAGCGCCTGTCTTATCAAGCGCTGTTTTCACGAAAATAATTTACAATAATTGAAACAACAACGCTAAGAGTTTGTCGCTCATTCTCGACCCTTTATCGCATCCGCTACTTAATCAAATTGCTAATAGCCTTAAAGGCAGGGTCTTGGCTACTGCGGCATAATTCAAACAGAATGGATTCTACTGTCGTAATCACGCCGCCAGCGCGTCGAATACGGCGAATGGCTTGCTTTTTGTCATATGGAAAACGAGAACCTACGGCATCACCAATGATCACAGGCTGCATCCCATTATCCAATAAATCCAGCGCAGTTTGCATGACGCAAACATGGGCTTCGACACCAAATAATAGGACAATGCTTCGATTTTGCTGCGCTAGATAATGCCATGAATCATTATTATCACAAGCGCTAAAGGTAACCTTTTCAAAGCTTTTGGCATTGTCGCCTTCTAATACTTCACGTATCTCAGGTAGCGTATCGCCCAAACCTTTTTTGTACTGCTCGTTGAGCATAATTGGGATGTTGAGGGCTTGTAGACCTTTGATCAAAGTGACTGTTTTTTTGACGATATTTTCATGGTCATAAATATGCGGCGTTAAGCGTTCTTGAACATCGATTATCATCGCTTGGGTATTTTCGCGAGCGATTCGATAGGTACGATCAGTAATCATAGTAGACATGGCACACTCCTTGTACGGCTGACTTTATTGTTAAAGGCTATGTTAGTTTTATCATTGATATTGTCTTTATTAGCCTTATGCTCATTTAGTCATAGTTTGCTGAGTGCGTCAATGGAGATAATTTTTAATCACAACTTGTCACTCTTGACTCAAACTGTTACCTACCCAAAAGTGAGTAACTATATATTGTGGCGCCTAGCATTACGTAACAAAGACTGTTTTTGAGTCATGACCATGACCACACCGAAAATCATACCAACACATAAGGTCAGAAGATAATACACCATATAGCTGAGCGTGCTTATGAAAGCAACAAACATACTGGATAAGAGGATGGTCAATATGACAGCCACAGTAGCACCATATATTTCTCTATATTTTTTGTTATAAATCTTATAAATAACTAATGTTATCGCAATACCAAACATGCCTAATATAGCGCCCCAAGCACCCGCCATGTCCATATCATAATAGAGAACCCCTAAAATATTGGAAAAAATGCCACATATAAAAAAGGCAATCATAAAACGTGCAGGACCTAATACTTTTTCTAAAATATAACCGACTGAAAAAAGCATCGCCAAACTCATTACTAAATGTATAATCCCTGCGTGTACAAAAAGCGATGTCACTACTTGCCAATATTGACCAGCTTGCAGCGCGTCCATCGTCAACCCACCTACACTATTTACCTGTCTGGATAAAGGGTTAATAATATCCATACCCATGAATACGGTGAGTATAAATGCACCTATACAGGTCAGTATTAACACCAACGTTGCAGGTCGTTTTTTATTACTTCTAAACAGAGCTACTAGGCTTTTTGATAGATCACTCACTGGTGCTCGTTTTTTTACGGGCTTTTGTTTTTTGATAGGTGTACGTTTTCGCGTGCCCTTTTTTTCTTGATTATCAATATCTGCTGCAAGAATAAGCAAAAAGCATAGCCCCATGCCAATAAAAAATAAACCAAATCCCCAGACGAAGTCACGATCTAAACTGTCAACGAATATCTCTGATTCAGGTACTAACACCAAGGGTGGTAAATTAGACTGCTTATTAGTTTTAGAGATAGTATACAAATAGGCGCTTCTGTCATTTGATGACTTCAGCTTTCTAAAATAGCTGATATTAGAGAGGTCTGCAGCGGCGTATTTATAGCGCGAGTCATTAATAAACGCTGAGTATTGAATGTCTTTAATGCTTTGGTCTTCTCGATTATCGTATTTCGTGTGGTAGCTAGAACCTAGCCAAATATTCTCAGCAGTGGTAAACGGTGTAACAATATAATAATCAATATGCAATGTCGATTCGAAATGTCGTCCATTGACTACTACTTGTGTCTCTGCATAAGAAACACTCTCTGATTTTACTGGCTCAACATTACCAACTTTGAAGTATTTTTGTTTTGGATAGTGACGGATATCGTTCAAGCTGTCTACTTCAATGATCTCGTAAGCCGCTTTGGACAAATAGTTTTGGCTGATCAAAAGCGGTATCGCTAATGCTAAAACCATCGCAACAAAGAAACAGCTCGAACTACTGCGCTTATCCGACGTTAAAGTCAAAAGCTCGTACCTCGGCCACATCCAAATACTAACGACTGAAATAGATAAAAGGAGAGGAATACCAAAATCCCAGTAGCCCTCCTTTAAAGGTAGAACATCTAGATAAATATCAAGCACCCAACGCAAAGCACCAAAAAGTAAAATGGTCAGGATACTCAAACCCAAATAAGGCAAAAATACCTGTTTTAATTTTAGTTTAATCGATCCTTTAGGGCGTTGTGGTTTCTGTTCCTTACGCTTAGCAAGTTTACGTCTCTCCTGTTTACTTCCTCTGCTTCTATTTCTATTTTTATTCTTATATCTATATTGGCTCCGCTTATTACTATCATCCATGCCCTATCACCATTCACTTATAATAAACCACGTTCTAATTTTGTTAGCCTTTTTCACTCCACCAATAACGGTATGATTGGATTCAACATACTTATTTACATTGTTTTATTTTATGCGGGCATAAAAAAGCGCCTCCAACATTAAGTGAGAGGCGCTCATTTTACAAGACATTAGTGCAAATTTAATCGACAAATATCAGCTTTATTAATATTTACTGCTATTTAAACACTAGCTGAAAATTAAACACGCTCAATGATAGTAGCAATACCTTGGCCAAGACCGATACACATCGTCGCTAGACCGATTTCAGTATCTGATTGCTCCATGGCATTTAGCAAGGTAACCGTGATACGAGCACCAGAACACCCTAGTGGATGACCTAGCGCAATCGCGCCACCGTTGATGTTGACGATGTCTTGCTTGTCCGTCAAGTTCAAAGCTTTTAGTACTGACAAGCCTTGAGCTGCAAACGCTTCGTTTAGCTCGATGGTTTGCATATCATCGATGCTCATGCCAGCACGCTTAAGTGCTTTTTGAGTCGCAGGTACAGGACCGTAACCCATGATAGCGGCATCACAACCGGCCACAGCCATGCTGCGAATACGAGCACGTGGCTTTAGACCTAGCTCTTTGGCTTTTTGGGCGCTCATCACTAGCATTGCAGATGCACCGTCAGATAATGCAGATGACGTTGCAGCCGTCACCGTACCACCTTTAGGATCGAAGGCTGGACGTAGATTTTGCATTTGCTCCATCGTCGCGTCTGGGCGAATCACTTCATCGACGGTACATAATTGCAAGCGACCAGCAGCATCATGACCTTCGATACCGATGATTTCATTGTCAAAACGACCTTCAATGGTCGCAGCCCATGCACGGCGATGTGACTCAAGACCAAAGGCATCTTGCTCTTCACGGGTGATGTTGTTCATACGACCCAGCATTTCAGCGGTCAAGCCCATCATGTTTGAGGCTTTTGCATAGTGCTTTGATGCTTCAGGGTTTAGATCAACACCATGCATCATGCCGACGTGACCCATGTGCTCTACACCACCGATGATGAACACATCACCTTGGTTGGTCATGATTTGGGCAGCAGCAGTGTGTAGCGCCTGCATAGAAGAACCACATAGACGGTTAACGGTTTGACCGCCAGCAGTCTTTGGAATACCAGCCAGCAGACCGATGTTACGACCGATGTTTAGACCTTGCTCTAGGGTCTGGTTGACACAACCCCAGATGATGTCTTCAACGTCGCGTGGATCGAAATCGTTACGTTCAACCAATGCACGTACCAATTCAGCAGACATGCTATCAGCGCGAACGTGACGGAACATGCCGTTTTTGGTTTTACCCATTGCTGAGCGTACGCCATCTACGATGACCACGTCTTTTGGACTTAAAATTGTCATACTATCTTCCTTTTCAATTCTTATTGTCAGTGTAGTCAGTCACTTTAGTGCTATTACCTCGTCAATCTCGCTTAAAGTACAATACGTACATTTGCACTCGATTTCCTCGTACTAGCATTAAATGAAACTCACTATAATCGTACGTTCACTATTGGAGACGATTCATGTCTCAATTGCTCTTAGCCTAAATAGCAAACGTACAGCACTTCATCCTAGTAGTGACTGCCTATTACGCTGTGGCGTAAAAGGTCTCGCCTGCGGCTGCCATATCGCGAATCTTTTGCGGCGCTTCATAGGCTTTGCCAAGATGGGCGTATTTTTCACACAATGCCAAGTAGTTATCTAGACCCATTTGGTCGACATAACGGCAAGGACCACCGCGGAATGGTGGGAAACCAACGCCCATAATCATCGCCATATCGGCTTCAGATGGCGTACTAACGATATTGTCTTCTAGGCAGCGTACGGTTTCATTACAGAAAGCCAGCATGGTGCGGTCGATAATCGCTTGATCATCAAAGGTTTGCTTGTCGCTATCTGTCGTGGTTTTGAGTAGCTCATAAGTGGCTTCGTCAGCAACTTTCTTTGGCTTGCCGCGCTTGTCCATTTCGTACTTATAGAAACCAACGCCGTTTTTCTGACCTAAGCGTTTGTTTTCATATAAAAGCTCAATCGCACCTTTATAATCAGGCTTCATACGGTCAGGGAAACCTTCTGCCATGACTTCTGCGCCATGTACACCCGTATCTAGACCAACGACGTCGATTAGGTAAGCAGGACCCATCGGCCAGCCGAATTTTTCCATGACTTTATCAACATGGACGAAATCAGCGCCTTGCTTAAGCAGCAAATCAAAGGCGCCAAAGTATGGGAACAATACGCGGTTCACAAGGAAGCCTGGGCAGTCATTCACGACGACAGGCACTTTGCCCATTTTTGTGGCCAAAGCAACGGTCGTTGAAATAGCTTCTTCAGATGACTTCTCACCGCGAATAACTTCTACTAGCGGCATACGGTTTACTGGGTTAAAGAAGTGCATACCGACGAAGTTTTCTGGACGCTCAAGTGCTTCAGCTAAGAAAGTAATAGAAATCGTTGAGGTGTTTGACGCTAGGATGCAATCGTCTTTTACTAGACCTTCTACTTCTTTAAGAACCGCACGTTTGACGTTCGGATTTTCTACGACCGCTTCGATAACGATGTCAGTCTCAGCAAAGTCACCATAGTTAAGCGTTGGACGGATACGGCTTAAGGTTTCGCCCATTTTTGCTGGGGTCATTTTGCCGCGATCGACCATTTTGCCAAGTAGCTTGCTGGCTTCGCCCATACCAAGGTCTAATTGCTCAGACTTGATATCTTTCATAATGATTGGCAAGCCTTTGCTGGCGGCCTGATAAGCGATACCGCCACCCATGATACCAGCGCCCAATACAGCCGCTTCATTGATTTCGTGTGCTTGCTTGCTATGCTGCTTCGCTAATTTCTTAACCAATTGATCGTTTAAGAATAGACCAACCAAGCTTTCTGCTTGTGGGGTTTTCGCCGCTTTTGCAAAATAGGTCGCTTCAACGTCGATCGCTTTGTCACGTGATAAATTCACATGCTTTTCGATTGCTTCGATCGCGAGCGCTGGTGCTGGGTACTGCTTAGGATTTGCTTTGGCAAAGATCATACCTTTGGCACTGTTGAATGCCATGGCTTGCTCAAGCTGATTTAGCTTAACAGGTACCAATTTCTCTTCACGTTTTGCTTTCCAGTCAAGCTCACCTGAGATACATTTTTTGACCAAGTCAATCGCTGCATCTTGCAAGTCATCAGCAGGAACCGTCGCGTCAACCAAGCCTAGCTTTAATGCTGCCAATGCTTTTTTAGGAGCGCCAGTCGCGATCAGCTCAAGTGCATTGTCGATACCAATAATACGCGTACTACGAACCGTACCACCAAAACCTGGGAAGATGCCTAGCTGAGTTTCTGGTAGACCGATAATCGCTTTGTCACTCATGACACGGTATTCACAAACCAATGTCATCTCACAACCGCCGCCCATTGCAGCGCCATTGATGGCAGCAACTTTTGGAAACGGCAAGTCTTCAAAACGATTGAAAGCGTCATTAACATGAACGACCCAATCTTTGATCTCGCTTTCTGACTTTTTGAAAGAACCGACGAATTCTGTGATGTCAGCACCAGCGATAAATACGCCTTTCGCCGAAGTTACGATAAGACCTTTTACGTCGTCAGCTTTTTCTAAAGCGGTGACGGCTTCACCAAACTGCTTGTTGGTTTCGGCATCAAACTTGTTCACGCTCTCATTTTCGGCGTTGTACTGCATGTTGGCGATGCCATCCTCTAGCATTGTCACCGTGATGCGATTTCCTTGGTATACCATCTGAAACTCCTTTCTATATAACGAAAGCTACGTTTTAAATTAAAATAAATAGCCAGTTACTGTTAGTAAAATGGGTAATAGCACTGTGCGCCTGTTGTGTCATAAAAACCAACACAGAGTCTACGCACGAGTGAAGATGTCTTTATTATCTAGCGCTCATGATGATGCACTTATTTTGCGTTTCTTACATGACATCATATGACACTTCATTTATATAATTTCTTTCAAGGTGCTGCTGTTGCAAGTGTTGATGTTATAAATATTGACTGAGATATGGTGCGATATGAGGTATCGACGACCAAATAACCTGAGTAAAAACCTATTGCCATCGTCACCAGATCATTTTCACGTCAATTAGTGTAGGGGATTATGCCCCTCACTGTCACAAGCTAATGCCATACTCGCAAGTCACTCTTAAATCGCTTGTAGGCATTTACCTTACGCTAAAAGTTATTTAGTGAACAACTGTAAACTTAGTTATCGAATTGAATCACTAACTTAGATAAACAATGAACCTAATATTGAATGAGTACCATCTCAAAGATGGTAGACCGTTGGTGCTATCCGATTAATTGTACCTCGCTTAGCTTGCTCTTTTATCAGAACATATTCAACCAATGAGTGAAATCATCTATGCGTAACGAAATCTTGTTGTTATCTTTCGGCTGAAGTGAGCCTTGTCCCAAACAGACCGCAACAGAAAAATGCCAAAAATAATCGATTGATACTCTGTCACACATAAGCAATATAATCGTTCATGCTACACTAACGATAATTTTATTACTCCTCTGATAAATGGTTGGATTATGACTGTTTCTTCTACGCCAAGCGTTATGCCTACTAGCTTTAAGTCTTTTAATCGCTCTGACAGCAGCACCGATAGCAATGCCAATAATAGCACCAAGCAGTTTCATAGCGCTGTCCGTGCGCAATTGGCGCAAGATATCGATGTGCTGTTTGCATATGCCGAGCTGCCAAGCCCATTAATAGACGCTTGCCGTTATGTGATGACGGGTCAAGGTAAATTGGTGCGCCCACTGTTGGTCGCCAGTGCCTTCTCTAGTATCACGACTAATAATGACACGTGTATTAAACAGACAGACATTCAGCGAAAAAGCCCTAAACAAAATGACGGTTTGGACGCACTGTTAGAAAGCAATGCTGACTATGATATGGCGCGACGTGCAGCATTAGCGGTAGAGCTGCTACACACTTATTCGTTGGTACATGATGATCTGCCCTGTATGGACGATGACGAGCTGCGCCGTGGTCAGCCGACGGCTCATATTGTCTTTGATGAAGCAACGGCACTGCTAGCAGGGGATGTGCTACAAACGCTCGCCTTTGAAGTGCTGACCGCAGAGCTGCCTACCTTTGCGCCATTCGATACGGCTATCGCAAGCCAGCTGCTCGCTATATTTGCGCCACGCGCTAAACGCATGGTCTCCGGTCAAATGCTAGACCTCAATGCAGAAGCCAGTGATAGCATCACACAAAGCGATTTGGAAGCCATTCACCGTGATAAAACGGGTGCGTTGATTGAAGCGGCGATGCTCATGGGCGGCATCTGTGCTGGCGCGACGGCTCCGCAGCGTATGGCACTACAAGAGTGCGCCCAACACATTGGTCTGGCCTTTCAAGTCCAAGACGACGTCCTAGACGTCACAATGACGACTGATACGCTTGGCAAACCTGCTGGTAGCGATGAAAAGTTGGACAAATCTACCTATGTAAAACTCATGGGTGTCGATGATGCGACCAGCTATGCGCAATCGCTGTTTAATGATGGGCGCGCTGCTATCATTCGTGAAATGAGTAGTGGTGAGTTGAGTAGTAGCACCGACAACATTGACAACGATGCACTATTGGCACTGATTGAGTGGCTCTGGTCGCGTAAAAAGTAACTCGTCGAATAACAAGCAATAGAAAATATCGTAGCAAATTTTATTACCAAAACGGCATTGAGTGGTCAACATGGACAGTAGCCCTACCCCGCGTATTTACCTTGGCACTGGTGGCTATAGCGATACCGATTTACTCGGTACGCTGTATCCTACTGGCACCAAAAAGACCGATTTTTTGCGTGAGTACGCCAAGCAGTATGGTGCGGTGGAGATTAACAGCAGCTTCTATGCGCCTATTGGACAAAAAGCTTTTACCGGCATGGTTAATAAAGCTTATGTACAAGCCGACAGCGAGTTAAAGTTCGCCGTCAAACTGCATCAAGACTTTACTCATGCACGCAAAGGCACTGCCGAACACGCACAAGCATTTCTAAACGCCTTATCTCCGCTTATCGAAGCAAATGCTTTAGCGCCATTATTACTCCAGTTCCCACATGGCTTTGATCGTACTCGCGAGCACCGCCTCTATCTGGCCAATCTTGTCAGTTGGTTTCAAGACTACCCACTCACCATTGAGTTTCGTCATAACGCTTGGCACACGCCGCAAGTGGTCGATAGCTTTCGGCAGCAAGGCTTGATTTGGTGCAGCGTTGATTATCCTAAGGTGAATGGCCTACCACCATCACGGTTAATATTTACTAAGCGCACTGGCTACCTGCGCATGCATGGTAATAATCTAAACTGGTGGGATGCGATGAGTGCGGCTGACCGTCATGATTATCGCTATAGCGAGGCAGAGATGCAGGACTGGGCACAAGCGATTGCTAATCAGCGTCAGCACTTTGATACGCTTTATATCTTCTTTCAAAACACCGTCAATGCACATGCGTATTATAATATTGCGATGTTGCGTGAAGCGTTGGGTAAGTTTGGGTTTGAGGTGTTGTAGCTATGTTCAATCATTACCAAAGTAGTTTATATTTTTTGAATACCTATGAGGATTTATAAAATGAAAGATATTGAAATATACGATCTAGCTACAGATGTTATTTCTTCTATAGCTGCTGATTTGAATGAAAACTTATATTCTAAAATTAATGGCACTTTATCAGTTTGTTGGCTAAGAGATGATAAGTTTAATGCTTCGGCACAATCGAGATCAAGTGTAGACGAACCTCCATGTCACATTGTGAATATGTACTTTGGATTAACGCGTCAACTATATCGAGATATAGAGGAGTATTGCGCTTATATTGAAAGCGAACGTGATAAACCTATATTCGATACATTATTTGGAAGCCACCATAAATATAAAGAACTAATACCTTCAAGTTTTTCGAAAGCGGAATCCAAAGAAAATATGTTTATCAGTGCATTAACTTGGGTGTTTTTTCATGAAATAGCTCATCTTAATCAGGAACATGGACACATTCGAAGTCAAATACTTCAAAGTGATAATCATTTAATAGATGAATGTAATGTTCATAAATCAGAAAACTTAGAAGGAAAAGCGGCTGCCATATATCATACGACAGAAATGGCTGCAGACTTTGAAGCGGTATATATCTGCATCAAAGAATTAGTAAGACATTTTAAAGGTATGGATTTAGAAAATTCTATAGGATCATTTGCATGTGCGCTTTCTTGTGCTTTATATAAATTTCACGGTATTAAACCATTAAACACAGATTCAGCACCTAAAGGTACTCATCCTTCGGCGATTGTTAGATTGGAGCACCTTTTACCCCATATATGGGAGTTTTTTGACGTAGCAGCGGTACAGTCTTTAGGTGAAATTAAGCTCAGTCGTTCAGAGCTAGTTTATATTTGTGAACTGCATTCGGTAACTGTAAGCTTATTCTGGTTTAGAAAGCAGCTATTAACAGAAGAAAAATTTAGTGAGTTTCTTCATACAAGAACTATCGATAGAACAGGGGGTAGAGAGTATATGCAGACTATCATTAATACATGGGATGAAATTGAATCAGAGATAAATAAAAACAAACGTTTTGACGACCCTTTTGCTTTGCTCAGGTTTACTGAACAGTATAGGAAGTTAGTATTTGAAACAATAAATAGCTAATGACTTTAATTACTCGAGTATATTCAAACCAAAAAAAGGACACCTCACCGTGTCCTTTTTTCTTCCAAACTCTCAATAGCTAGAGACTAACTTTCCACGCCAACCTCTTAAACTCTATGCTTTACATCCGCATAGACACAATAGATAAGCTTATCCTAAAATAATTATACGTAACCGCTCTACTCATTGTCTTTACACACTGGTAATGTCTGTATCGTTAATTAAAAATCATCAGTCAAAGCGCCATATAGGCGTACTGATATCTATTTATAATATTGGAGAAAGTATCGATGACAACACTAAAAAATAAAGTTGCGATTGTAACTGGTTCATCAAAAGGCATCGGCGCACAGATAGCTCTACTACTTGCAGCATCAGGGGCAAAAACAGTCATAAATTATGCAAACGATGGCACAGCGGCCAATGATATCGTAGACCAAATCAAAACGGCAGGCGGTGAAGCCATCGCCGTGCAAGCAGATGTGAGTAATGCCAAGCAAGTCGAAGCAATGTTTGATGCAACTATCGATGCATTTGGTAAGCCAGATATCTTGGTGAACAGCGCGGGTATTATTATCTGTAAACCTATCGCGGAGACCACAGATGAAGACTTTGACCGTATTTTCTCTATCAATGTAAAAGGCACGTTTAATACATTGCGTGAGGCAGCGACTAAACTTAATGACGGTGGCCGTATCGTCAATCTCTCAAGCACGACTACTCGCATGATGCTGCCCACTTATGGCACCTATTGCGCGACCAAAGGTGCGGTAGATCAGCTAACCAGAATCTTCTCTAAAGAAGTTGGCGCGCGAGGAATTACAGTCAATGCAGTCTCTCCCGGCCCTACCGATACCGAGCTGTTCCATGAAGGCAAAGCAGATGATACGGTAGAAAGACTCGCTAGCATGTCACCGTTTAATCGTATCGGTGAACCAGTCGATATCGCCCGTGTGGTGGCATTTTTGGTGAGTGAAGAAGCTGCTTGGGTCACTGGGCAGAATATTGGTGCTAACGGCGGTATCGCGTAATAGCGTTGTTCTATTAAGAACTATTAAACAAAAAAAAGGACACCTCGCGGCGTCCTTTTTTATCAATCAAATACTTAGCAGTTAAAGCTTATGCTTCAACGCCAGCGTCTTGACCTTTATATTTTGCGTTTGCGTAGTCCCAGTTCACTAGCTTGTCTAGGAACGTATCAACATAATCAGGACGACGGTTGCGGTAATCGACATAGTACGCATGTTCCCATACATCACAAGTCAATACAGCGACTTGGTCATGTGCAAGCGGGGTATCAGCGTTAGCTGTTTTGGCGATTGATAATTTGCCGCCAACTTTATCAGCAACTAGCCATGCCCAACCTGAACCGAACTGAGTCAATGCTGCATTTTTGAACTCTTCACGGAACTTGTCGTAGCTACCGAAATCTTCTTCGATTTTCGCTTTTAGATCGCCAGTAGGTTCGCCACCACCGTTTGTAGGCGTCATGCAGTTCCAGTAGAACGTGTGGTTCCATACTTGGGCTGCTTGGTTGAACATACCTTGTTTGCTGTCATCTTTAGCAGTCGCTACGATGATTTCTGGCAATGTTTTGTCTTCTAGACCAGAACCTGGTAACAAGTCTTTTAGCTTATTTACATAAGCGGCATGATGCTTGTCATGATGATACTCTAGCGTTTCTGCACTGATATGTGGCTCTAGCGCGTCTTTTGCATATGGTAGGTCTGGCAATGTAATGTTTGACATAATTATTTTATCCTTGCTGTTTAGCCGTTAGTTTATAAAACTGATTATAGAAACTGAATTTTACGCTATTTTTACACCGCAAAAAACACTATAAAATAGCGGACTAAATTGGCTGAGTTTATTGTTTGAAATGAATGGTATTGCTTGATACAGGGTACTGCTCAATACAATATCACGTATTATTATGAATCCAAAATGAACCTAGCGGTTACTGCTTGCTATTATTCTTTGCTTAAAAGCCAAGTGTTTGACTTCATAAGCATTTATTAATTAAATATTCAAAAGTTACAGGATATAACTCGCTGTAGCTTGGCGAGTATTATAGCAACAATGACCAAAAGTATCAGTTACCAAATGTTATAGACCGTACAATCAGTATAGCCATTGGCTATGTATTAGCGGATAGCCCAAGCTACCTCACAGACATCAATGACTACTGCAAATATGACGGTTAGCTAGATTTATAGCCATAGTAAAAGACACTAAAAATAAAAGCTAGATTAAACAGACTACACATAACCACTTAACGGAAAGACACTATGACCAACACGAGCACCATCGACACTCCCCTACACTCGACACAATCAGCACCAAGTACCCAATGGGTGCTCGCCAGTAATAACAAAGGCAAGCTGGCTGAGTTCAAACGGTTATTCGCTGAGGCAAATCTAGAGGTGACAATCATCCCGCAAGGTCAGCTCGATATCAAAGATGCCATCGAGGACGGCTTGAGCTTCGTCGAAAACGCCATTATTAAAGCCCGTCATGCCAGCCGTATCAGCGGACTGCCTGCTATCGCTGACGACTCAGGACTGTGTGTGCCTGCACTCGGTAACGCACCGGGCATCTACTCTGCTCGCTATGCTGGTGAGCATGGTAACGATAGTAAAAACAACGCTAAGCTTATCGCTGATTTACAGCCTATCCGTGCAGCGAAGTCAGATGCTCCTGTTGAAGGGTTGTTTGTATGCGTACTGGCGATGGTGCGTCATGCCGATGACCCGTTACCAATTATCGCTCAAGGTCTATGGCATGGCGAGATTTCAGAGACAGCGCATGGTGATGGTGGCTTTGGTTATGACCCATTATTTTGGTTACCTGACTTACAAGCCAGTGCAGCCAGCTTAAGCGCTGCTGATAAAAACAGTATCAGTCATCGCGGTCAGGCCATTCAGCAGCTATTGGCGCAGCTGCCTTTATAAGTACTCCTATAAAGGTAAGAAACATAAGGAAACATGACACCAAACAGATAACTTTTACTTTAATAATCAGATAGATTATACTGTTCTACTTTTAAAAATTTTGTCGAAAACCGTTATATGTCTGTATAATTCACCAAAAAGCGTTATTATGCGGTGCATTAACGGTTTATTATTGATATTTGATAGCATTTACAACCTCAGCAGTTTTATATTTTGTGCTGGCAGCGATTGCTACTGATACTGATATGGACGTTGAGGGCTATCATTGTCCCCTATTTATTCCAACGGCAATCCGTTGTACACGCCCGTATTTTGAGGCTCGGTTTGTCTATTACCATTTAATCCTAAGTACTGCTTAATTTTAAGTACTATCTAATCCTAAAGGTGTAATTAACATGGCTACAGATTTACAAGTCACAACCAACAAGCTATCTAACAAAGAAACCCAATTGACAGTTAAAGTACCTGTCGAAAAAATTCAAAACAAAGTTGAAGGCCGTATTCGCCAAGTTGCGAAAACTGCCAAGATTGACGGTTTCCGTAAAGGTAACGTCCCTATGTCACACATCCGCTCTCAGTACGGTGCTGGCATTCAACAAGAAGTTATCAACGATGTGATCCGTGATACTGTTTTTGAAGCGATCAAATCTGAAGACATCCGCGCTGTTGGCATGCCTAACATCGACGACGTAAAACTTGAAGATGATTTCTTGGTTTATCAAGCGACTGTTGAAATCTTCCCAGAAGTAGACGTACAAGGTATTGATGAGATCGAAGTTGAGCGTCATACTGCCAAGGTTGATGAAGCTGACGTTGACACCATGATCGAAAACCTACAAAAGCAACGTGAAGAATTCGTTGAGAAAAAAGGCATGGCTGCAAAAGACAACCAAGTGACTTTTGGCTTTGAAGGCTCTATCGACGGCGAAAAATTCGAAGGCGGCTCTGCTGAAGACTTCAAATTGGTTATCGGTAGCAACCAAATGATTCCTGGCTTTGAAGCGGGTATCAAAGGCATGAAAGCTGGCGAAGAAAAAATCATCGAAGTAACTTTCCCAGAAGATTACCAAGCTGAAAACCTAGCGGGTAAAGAAGCTCAGTTCAAAATCAACGTAAAACTAGTTGAAAAATCTAAGCTACCTGAAATCGACGATGCGTTCCTAGAGCTATTCGGCGTAAAAGAAGGCGGCGTTGAAAAACTAAAAGACGACGTACGCAAAAACATGGAACGCGAAATCAAAAACGCTGCGCGTAGCCAAGTTAAGCAAGCGACTTTTGACGCATTGCTAGAAAAGAATGAGTTTGACGTACCAAACGCTATGCTAGAGCAAGAAATCGAGCGTCAGCGCAACATGATGATGCAACGTTTTTCTCAGCAGTTCGGCTCTAACGCTGAAAGCTTCGATAAAGACATGCTACCAAATGAGCTATTTGAAGAGCAAGCGCTACGTGCTGCCCGTCTTGGCATCATCGTTGCTCGTGTTATCGATACCAAAGGCTTAGAAGTAGATCAAGCACGCGTTGAGACGTTCATCAAAGAAGCGGCTGAAAACTACGAAGATCCAGCAGAAGTAATCGAGTACTACACCACTGATAAGCAGCAGCGCGCTAACATTGAGTCTGTGGTGCTAGAAGACCAAGTGGTTGATTATCTAATCGAGCAAGGTAAAGTAACTGACAAAGAAGTTAGCTACCAAGACTTGCTAGCTGCTCAGCAACAGCAGCAGCAAGCGATGTAAGATGATGCTCTGATTATTCATCAGTGTCGTCACATCAGCGCTAATCGGTAACCATGCTTGAGCGATGCCCTAACACTTTGTTGGGGCATTTTTATTGGTGGCTTATGTGCTATCTTTATCCATACTTTATAGCAGCTCCCCTTGATAAATCCATATAGACGCCTTATTAATAGGGAGTCATTTATCGTTTGTCACATTAAAACGTTACTATTGCCCCCATAAAAAAGTTACCATTGGTTCAATTATTTTTAGCAACATCTAGCGCTTATTATTTTAGCCAGTTAGTATTATTAAAAGATGGCAACATTTACAATGATAAGCATTAATAAAAGCTTGGCTGTTCGCTAATCTCTATCTCTTTATTTTATGTACTTATAAACAGGACATCTCTATGACAGATTATGATCGTATTACTGCTAACCCGCATTTTGATATGCTGATGAGTGCGCACAATACTGCCCAAAGCGCGCAACACACTCAAAGCGCACCTCAGGCTGCATTAGTGCCTATGGTTGTAGAACAATCAGCGCGCGGTGAACGCTCGTTCGATATTTTCTCACGCTTATTACGTGAGCGCGTTATCTTTTTGACCGGTCAAGTCGAAGACCATATGGCCAACTTGATCGTCGCACAGCTATTGTTTTTAGAGGCTGAAAATCCTGATAAAGATATTCACTTGTATATCAACTCACCAGGCGGCTCAGTAAGTGCTGGTTTGGCTATTTTTGATACCATGAACTTTATCAAGCCTGAAGTATCGACCATTTGCATGGGCGGCGCATACAGCATGGGTTCATTCCTATTGGCAGCTGGAGAGAAAGGCAAGCGTTATGCCCTAGCCAATGCTCGAGTGATGATTCACCAGCCATCAGGTGGCGCACAAGGTCAAGCAACTGATATCGAAATTAATGCGCGCGAAATTCTAAAAACTCGTGCACGTTTGAATAAGATATTAGCTGAGCGTACGGGTCAGCCAGTAGAAAAAATTGAAAAAGACGTCGAGCGTGATTATTGGTTGGATGCCGAAGAAGCAAAAGAATACGGTTTGGTCGATGCAGTATTAGAGCGTCGCCCTGCTTCTTTATAATTACTGCATAAGAGCACAAGCTTTGATGAGCATCAAAAGCCTGAACGTTATGCGTTTTGGCTTTGATGTCAAAAATCAAAATATTTGTAAGTTTTAAATTTTAGGAGCGCCTTTATATGGCAAAAGATAAAACACCGCATTGCTCTTTTTGTGGCAAAGAAAAAAGCGAAGTAAAACAGCTAATCGCCGCTGACGATGCCAATATCTGTAACGAATGCATCGAGTTATGTACCGACCTCATTGCAGATACCGACAATGACGATGCTGATAGCGAGATTGATACCTCTTGGGTCAATAAAAAGCTACCAACGCCAAAAGAGTTGCGTGCCAAGCTCGATGAATATGTCATCGGACAAGACGCTGCTAAGAAAGCACTGGCGGTCGCTGTTTATAACCATTATAAGCGTCTAAAAGTCAGCCAGACTTTAGCCAATGACAGCAAAAAATCTAAGATTGGCGCTGACGATGCTATGGTTGAATTGGCTAAGAGTAACATCTTGCTAATTGGCCCGACAGGCTCTGGTAAAACGCTACTGGCACAAACCTTGGCTCGTCTACTCGACGTACCTTTTGCAATGGCAGATGCGACTACCTTGACTGAAGCAGGTTATGTGGGTGAAGACGTTGAAAACATCGTACAAAAGCTGCTGCAAGCGTCAGATTACGATGTAGCTAAAGCTGAGCAAGGCATCATCTATATTGATGAGATTGATAAAATCAGTAAGAAAGGTGACAACCCTTCTATCACGCGTGATGTATCAGGTGAAGGCGTACAGCAAGCCTTGCTAAAGCTTATCGAAGGTACGGTTGCTGCTATCCCGCCGCATGGTGGTCGTAAGCATCCACAGCAAGAACTGATTCAAGTCGATACCAGTAACATCCTTATCATCGTTGGTGGGGCGTTTGCCGGTCTTGATGCGGTGATTCAACAGCGTACAGAAAAAACCGGTATTGGCTTCAATGCTGATGTCAGCTCAAAAGACGATAGTAAACGTAGCTCAGATTTGCTACAGCAAGTCGAGCCAGAAGATTTAATCAAGTTCGGTCTGATTCCTGAGCTGATTGGTCGTTTGCCAGTGCTCGCTGCCCTAAAAGAGCTTGATGAAGAAGCGTTGGTGCAGATATTGACGGAGCCAAAGAACGCCTTGGTTAAGCAATATAAGTACTTGTTCGATATGGAAGGCGCTGATATTAGCTTTACCAAAGAAGCGCTTGATGCGATTGCTAAAAAAGCAATGGCACGCAAAACGGGTGCTCGCGGTTTACGCTCTATCGTAGAAAATGCTTTGCTTGATACTATGTATGAGCTGCCGTCTATGAAAGATGCGAAGACCGTGCTCGTCGATGAGGAAGTGATTAATGACGGCAAAACCCCTGAAATTGCTTAATTTGAAATGGCTTAATTTATAGTTCAACGATGACAGCTAATTACTTAATTGGCTGTCATCAAAAAAAGCGTCTGGCATTATGCTAAGACGCTTTTTTTATGTCTATTTTATGTCTATTTTATGTCGCCTCTGTCGCACAGGCACAGCAAGCAAGAAAAATTGATATCAGCAGTGCGTCATGGTTCGATATTGCTTTTTACTGACTATAAGTGGCTCAAAAAATGACAGCTGCGTTTATCAATCGCAGGCAGCTAACCTTATAAACCATGCTAAGGTAGAGGTTCTATTTGTGCTTTACTCTCAGAGTCTATGCCCAGTAGAGCTAAGGCCAAATGCACTATCCAGACTCCATCACAGATGATACAAAGGACTGTTTATCATGCTTAATAACGTTACTTCTATAGCAAGCTCCCTGCGTCAGCACCTACCTTTTTCTACTAATAAAGATCATGATATTGCCCCTTATTATCGCAATCATGTTGCCGCCATTACTGGTGCAGGATCTGGTATGGGTCGCGAGCTTGCCATTCATTTAGCACAAATGGGTTGTCATGTCGCGCTATCCGATATCAATCCCGAGCAGTTAGCCCAAACCAAAGAACTGCTCGTCGGCTATGATGTCAAAGTCACCATGACCGTACTCGATGTCTCAGACAATAAAGCGGTGCAAGCATGGGCAGACGATGTCATGAGCGATCACGGCAAAGTAAACTTTATCTTTAACAATGCAGGCGTGGCGCTATACTCGACCGTAGAAGGTAGCAGTATCGATGAGCTGGAATGGGTCATGGATATCAATTTTTGGGGCGTGGTCTATGGCACCAAAGCCTTTTTACCCTTAATCAAAAATAGCGTCAAAGGAAGCGAATCGACTGAAAGTGGTAAAGACAGCAAAGCGCGCCAATTTAATGAGCACGGTCACATTATTAATATCTCAAGCCTCTTTGGTTTGACCGCTCAGCCTTCGCAATCTGCCTATAATTCCAGCAAATTTGCGGTACGTGGCTTTACCGAAAGCCTGCGTCAAGAGCTGAATATTCAGCGCTGCGGCGTCTCAGCCACTTGCATCCATCCAGGTGGCATCAAAACCAATATCGCCAATAGTGCGCGTGGTAATGACAGCATCAGTGACCTCGGCATGCGGGGTGGCAGCAAAGCGATCAGTAGTTTTAATAAATTCTTAAAGTTCGATGCCAGTGAAGCGGCTTGGATTATTCTGCAAGCCGCCGCGACCAATCAGCCACGCTGCTTGATCGGTAACGATGCCAAAATAATCGACGCCGTACAGCGCGTGTTTCCATCAAGCTATAGCAAGATACTGAATGACGTCAATAAGCTGTCACGCAAATTGAAAGGCAAGAAACCTGCTAGAACTGGTGCTCATAAATCGGCCTAGTCGCTATAAGATTCAGATAAAGATAAAGACGGTCAAAAAAGCCCCGCTACACTAGCAGGGCTTTTTTGATTTTTAGTCTTATCGAGATATCGAAAAGATCAAATAGTCCTTGAGGATTAAGGCAGTTTCATATCACCATCAACTAACCAGCCCAAACGGCGCATCATATAAGCGACGACGCCAGCAATCACCGCAGGCAATACAAACATCAATAAAATAATCGCTGTCCATAGTTGAGCGCTACTCATAATCTCTTGTGACGCTTCAATGACCCCAAATACCCCGACCAGTCCAGCAGTTCCCATACCCGCGCCTGTCGCCGTACATGCCAAGCCAAAGCCTACCGTGGCGATAGGACCAACGATGGCACTAGCGACAACAGCAGGCAATAAGACCACAGGTTTTTTTAGCACATTAGGAATCTGTAGCATGCTAGTGCCTAGACCCTGAGATATCACACCGCTAACCCCATTATCTTTAAAACTGGCAACGGCAAAGCCAATCATATGCGCCGCACAGCCAACCACAGCAGCGCCACCTGCTACACCACCAAGTCCAATCGCGATACAAATGGCAGCGCTTGAAGTGGGCATTGTCAGCAAAATACCGACCACGACTGCGATAACAATCCCCATCAGTAGTGGCTGTAACTCAGTGGCTGCTTGAATACCTTGACCAATAGCAGCGACAGCCGCAACGATAGGCGGATTAAGCAAGGCGCAAACTGCCAATGCGACGGCACAGACCAATAGTGGCACTAGGAGAATATCAAGTTTGGTCTTGCCAGCGACCCAAGTACCAGCGCGATAAGCAAATACTGAGGTCAAATATGCGCCAATAGGATTGCCGGGCAAAGCCACGAATGTCGCCGGTCCACCCACTTGCGGGGTAAAAAGCGTGCCCGCCATCAACGCTTCAGAGTGGGCACCAAGCATCCCTGCGACCAAGCAGCTGAGCATAACCAAAGTCGGTGCTTTGAGATAATAGGCAATGCCCACACCGATACCAGCCCCCATTAATATAGAGGCCAATTTCCCGACCGCGATGAGTGCTGGCATGTCTAACCAACCACCGATTTGTGAGATGATCAGACCAGCAATCAATGTGACAAATAGCCCTAAAGCCATACCAGTAAAGGCATCGATGAAATACTTTTGGAAAAATGCTTTTATCAAGCCGTTAGGCGGTGTTGCTGAATCAGAGACAGTCATAGCCACGCTCTTTATGAAATTTTTGATGATAGATAATAGACCAACAGAAAAAGTAACTTTGCTAAAAAGCAGAGATAAAAAAAACGCCATTGCGACGCTTTTTTTATTAGTAATAAATGAGTATGGCAGCTATTAGGCGTAACTTAGCGGCGCTGCTCAACAATAATAGAATCAATGCCATTATTTTGTAGGCGCTGCTGAGCAGTAGTGACCGCTTGACGGTTATTCATCGGGCGCGAAATAACCTGATAGATAGGCAAGCCATTGCCTGTGGTGTTTTTGACCACTCTCGCGTCTACACCTGCCATCAACACTTGGGCACGGCGACGATCGGCTTCATCAGCATCACCGAAGCTATTAATCTGTAAGATATAAGTCGCTGCAGGCTTCGCAGGTTGAATACTAGCCGTACTCGCCCCTGCGTTATTGGTACGGTTTGCTGTATTGCCATTAGCCGGCGCACTATCATAGGTAGCGTCTTCTTCAACGATAACAATATCATCGCTATTATTAGTCGTGCCAGCATTGCTACCACGGCTCGGCTCGATAGAGGTGCTTTCAGAAATACCGAAGTTACCCGTATCATCATTACGACTGGCTGAGTTGTTCTCTGGTTGAGTAACGACGACGTCCGGTTCAAAAGCACCGATACTACCCAAACCATCATTACCTGTCTCACTGATATTTTCATCAGGAATAGTGGCCATTTCTTGATTGGGCAATATATCGTAGAACTCGTAATCGCTATTATCAGTATCAGTATCGATGCGAGGCTCTACCTGACGATCAGGATCATTGCCGGCAGTGCTATCAGCGGGGCTGAAATCGAATAATGGCGAAAGGTACAAAAACACCCCAATCATTAAGGTCAATACTGCCCCGACAAACATCCATAATAAACCTGATACGCTACTTGATTTGCGCTTTTCGGTCGCGCCTTTAGGTTTTTTGGCTAGCATGGATCTCTTTCTCCCTACTGAATCTATCATTATCGAATTATTGCTATCGGTCGCCTATACTCATTCTACATGTTAGAAAATTACCACATGTTAGAAAGACACTACATGTTAGAAAGTTATTACATGCTAGACGGTGCGGATAGCCCTAATAAACTAAGCCCATTGGCCAATACTTGGCGTACTGCTTTAGACAAACGCAGACGTGCTTGCATCAATTCAATCTCTTCCTGACTTGGTGTTTCGCCTGAAGTTAAGCTCACCGGCAAAATACGATTGCTGTCATACCAGCCGTGGAATAATGCGGCCAAATCTTTCAAATAATTGGTCAATATATGCGGCTCATAGCCAGTCGCGGCACGCATGAGGGTTGCTGGATAGCCTGCCAATAGCTTAATCAACTCATCTTCATGGGACGCATCAAGCAATTCTTGATGCGCCAAACCAACGGCATCATCTACTGTAAGCCCACTATTTTGCAAATTCTCTAATACTCGGCACACGCGTGCATGCGCATATTGAATATAGTGCACCAAATTATCTTTGCTTTGTGATTTGGCAAGTTCTAAATCAAAGTCAATATGCACTTCAGGCTTACGTGCCACATAATAGAATCTCGCAGCGTCATTACCGACTTCTGCACGCAGCTCACGCAAGGTAACAAACTGACCAGAACGCGATGACATTTGTACTTTTTCACTACCACGCCATAGCGCCACGAACTGTACCAGTACCACATCGAGGCGTTCTGCATCAATTCCCAAAGCCAATAATGCCGCTTTTACCCGTGGTACATAACCATGGTGATCCGCGCCCCAAACGTTGACGACTTTATCAAAACCACGATCAAACTTATTTTTATGATAAGCAATATCAGAAGCAAAGTAAGTCGATTGTCCATTAGCACGGCGTACCACACGGTCTTTTTCATCACCAAAATCGGTCGATTTAAACCAAATATTGCCGTCTTTTTCGTACAGATAACCTTTGTCATCTAAAACTTGCAGTACTGGCTCAATCTCGCTATCGATCGATCTTTCGCTAAACCAACACTCGTAACGCACACCAAAGTCATTTAAGTCGTCTTTAATATCAGCCAAAATACTGCTCAATGCAGCATTTAAAAACAGCTCATAGCCCTCACCAAGCAATGCTTTACTATTGGCAATCAGGCCATCGATATGGGCTTCTTTATCACCTGATAACAGAACTTTTTCGCCGTCGGCATTGGTTTCAAACTGTGCATCTTCTGGCGCATCTTTAGCAACGTCTGTAAAGCTATGCACGTAGCTCGTGCCATGTTGTGCTTTTAGCGTTTCTGCGATATCACTGACATAGTCGCCTTGATAACCATTAACGGGAAACAGTATTTCCTCGCCATTGGCTTCTAGATAGCGTAGATACGTACTGGTCGCTAAGATGTCCATTTGACGGCCAGCGTCATTGACATAATATTCGCGGGTGACGTCATAGCCAATCGCTTCTAGCAGGTTTGACACGCTCATGCCAAATGCAGCACCACGCCCGTGACCGACATGCAGGCTGGACGTTGGATTGGCAGAGACAAACTCAACTTGAATTTTTTGCCCTTCAAACTGATCACTTAGACCAAAACGATCTTGTAACGCAAAGATATCGTCTAGTACCGAAAACTTAGCCTCGGCATTTAAAAAGACATTGATAAAGCCTGGACCAGCAATTTCTATTTGGCGAATGTCTTGATTCTTAGGTAGCGCATTGACGATTTTTTCGGCAAGCTGGCGTGGATTGGCCTTGGCAGCTTTGGCAGCAGTAAGCGCGATATTACTGGCAAAATCACCATGGCTTAAGTCTTTCGTACGGGTGATTTGGCTGTTATTTTGCCAGTCAGCAGGTAGTGTGCCATCGGCTTGTAAGGTATGAATAGCATCGTTGAATAGTGATGCAAGTGTATCAATTTGGGCTTGTGACATAAGGATTTGAACTCAGTTAAATAAACAACAAAAACGGTGTAAAAATGTGGCGAATACGAGCAGTCGATAACTGCCCATTATAATAGCGACCGACATTGCAAGGGATAAAATAATACAAAAGGATAAGTAACCTGTAAATATAACAATCTTTGCGCTTTATTGCACCATTTGCACCAAAATTAGCACTAAAATCTTACGGTTATAACAGTTAACGCGAGTAATTTATGCAGCTAAAAGGCCTACCTATGCTATCGTTCATGATAAATCCCAAAGAGACGGTATAAATAGGCTGCGATTTAGGATGGGCAATGAACAGTTAGCCCTGCTAATTGTAGCGTTACTGTTGTCGACTCATTAGCATCAGTTTATACCCACTTGCTTCCGCGTTATAATGATGCTTTGTATTTTTCCCTTCTATTTAATTTTCATTTATTGTTTTATTTATTACTGCTCATTATTTGAGGGTGATACGCTTTTCTTAGGGCGATTTCTATCAAAGAAACCATAGAATGATAGCGTTAAATAGACGGTATGTTACCACTTTATAGGATTATGCCATGTTTGCCATTGCCGCCAGTACCGTCACCAGTTGGGGACTATACGTATTATTACCTATATTCATTGCATTTTTATTCTTTATTGTTTGGGATATCTCTAAAAAGTCTGAAGCTGGGCGAGCAGGTACTTTTTGGATTTTCTTGGCGCTGGGTGCGGGCTTTGTAGGATTTTTACTCAAGATATTATTAGAAGTTGCTTTTAAGAAGTGGCTCATTTAATTCAGGCATATTCTCACCTTCCAATGATGGGTCATAAACACCTAGCTTGTTACTAGGGCGTGTCTTCATTTCAAAAATGGTGATAAAAATGAGATAAATTGCCGTCAAACAAGAAAAATAGCGCAGATAATATCGGGATATTAACCAGCTATTTGACGATGTTTGGCAAGATTTAGCCATTTTTAGCCCATTTAGATGACTATCGAGTGAATTGAAGACACGCCCTAGGGTTAGCAATGACTTGTGCAAGAGGTCTATTTATTCATGGCAGATACTAATAACGCTCTACCTCTTGGCAATCAAGGTCGCGCGCATTGGTGCTGGATACCCTTCCATGGTCTTAGTCGAATCATTGGGATCTAAGAAGTCTGCTAGCGAATGATAGGTCATCCACTCTGTTTTACGCTGCTCTTCCGTCGATGTCACTGCCACATCCACGCAGCGTACGTCTGAGAATCCTACTTTTTCCAACCAGCCAATTAATGCTGCAACTGACGGTAAGAAATACACGTTATTCATCTGGGCATAGCGGTCGTGTGGCACCAGTACGGTATTGGCATCGCCTTCAATGACCAGTGTCTCAAGCACCAACTCACCGCCTTTAACGAGCTGACCACGTAGCTGCTGCAAATGCTCAAAAGGTGACTGGCGGTGATAAAGCACGCCCATGCTAAATACGGTATCAAACAACTGGCTATGCGCAGGCAACGCTTCAAGCGGTGCGGGAATATAGTGCGTCCTATAATTATCGGCATTACCCACAAAGTGCCGAATCGCCATAAACTGATGATAAAACAAGCATGACGGATCAACGATAATCACTGTTTCAGCGCCAGCCCCTGCCATACGCCAACCATGATAACCAGAACCACCACCCACATCTAATACACGACGGCCTTCTAGCTTACCCAAATGCGGCGCCACTCGTTGCCACTTCCAGTCACTATGCCATTCGGTATCAATTTTTATAGCTGATTCATCATTACCGATCTGACTGCCAATTTGACCACCAATCTGAAAAGGCCCTTTACGCCACGGCATCAATTGCTTTAGTAGTGCCATTGCTTGTTTACGCTCAGACTCATTGAGACTGGCATCAATAGTCAATGTATCGCTGTTTAGATCGACATTATTGACGGTTAATGTTGGCAAACGAGCGACTGATGCTTGGTAAGCAGGCGCGTGCGCATAGTTAGCTTTGTCTTTGATCGCATTTAACCATGTTGGTAATTGCTTAAGCCACTCATAAGCGCTCGGCTGCTGTTGCGCCAGCTCTAGTAGGGTTAGATATAATTCGCGTTCGGCGTTGATGATAGTGTCGTTGAGCATAAAAGCAGGTTACCGTATTGATTGAAAAATAACTGTATTAAAGATAAGGATTATTTAAACGCCACCACAGAGACAAAGTTCAAAAACTGAAACCATGTCAAATGACGTTTGAAACCAACTTGCGCCAAACGTGCATGATGCTCATCCAAAGTATCAGTAATAAGGACATTTTCTAGTGCATTGCGTTTGCCGCTGATTTCCATCTCGGTATAACCATTGGCGCGTTTAAAGTCATAATAACGCTCAACCAACCACGCATCATATTGCTCATCAAACGCGTGAGTTTTTTCGGTTAGCACCAATATGCCGCCTTCGCTAAGCGCATTATAGATATTTTCTAATACCGCAACTCTATCTGCTGCTGGTAAAAACTGTAGCGTTAAATTCAAAATCACCATATCGCATGGCTCAAGCGTCACGTCGCGAATGTCAGCAGTGATGACTTCGATGTCATGCTCAGGATAATTCTCACTCAATAACGTGCTTGCTTCCGTCGTCATCGCTGGTGAGATATCAATCGCTTTGATCTGCAAGTCTTGCGGCTCAAACTCGCCTGCCAAGGTCATACTTGCGGCACCAAGTGAGCAGCCCAAATCATAAATGCGACTGACGCGCTGACCATTATCATCCTGCTGGCGATATTTACAATGACGACGAGCAAAGATAGGCAGCATCGCCAGCACTTGACCATAACCAGGCACACTGCGACGAATCATATCAGGGAAACAAGCCACTACCTGCTCATCAAATGAAAAGCGCGACGCTTTATCCAGCGGTGTGGTAAATGGTTTGTCAAATAGGGTGTCATGTTTGATAGTAGGCTTGGACTGGCTCATGGTGCGACTCGTTTTTGGATAATAGAACTTAAAGTAGGAAATAATTGATAGTCTTGCTTGTCATTATTTAGTTGAAAGCTGCTCAACGTAGCAAAAGCCCATTATAACATTACTGTTTGTTACTTATCGCGGTCAGATGCCCTGCTAAGCTGATTAGGTCGCGCTAAGGGTAATAAATTCTTCAAAGTAATAGGTCATTGAAAAATGACAACATTGCATCCAAATAAAGACCTTAGCCCATCTCTATAACAACATCTATAATAATAGGAAAAATTATGCAAACCATTATATTAGGCGGTGGCTGTTTTTGGTGCACCGAATCAGTATTTTTATCTGTAAAAGGCGTGCAATCTGTCGTGTCAGGCTACATGGGCGGTGACGCGGTATCTGCCAACTATGAGGCAGTCTGTAGTGGTACGACAGGACACGTTGAAGTCATCAAGGTTGAGTTTGATGACTCTATCGTCCCGCTAGAAGTTATCCTAGATGTTTTCTTTGCCACTCATGATCCCACCACGATGGATCGTCAAGGCAATGATGTCGGTAGCCAATATCGCAGTGTCGTGTTTTACACCGAAGAAGATCAAAAACCAACCGTCGACCGTACCATTAATAAATTGCGTGATATGGGTGTTAATGTGGTCACAGAAGTACATCCTGCTGTTGAGTTTTATCAAGCAGAAGAGACGCATCAAGACTTCTTTAATAGAAACCCAGGACAAGGCTATTGCAACTTTGCAATCCCGCCAAAGCTTGCCAAATTGCGTAAAGAATTCAGTCAGTACATGGTAAGTTAAGCACAATATTAAATAAGAAACTGCTGATAAAGCGTGGTTCTTAGCGACTTTTAATCATAGCCAAACGCTTATTGTATAAGTGTTTGGCTTTTTAATACCTTTAGTATCATCACCCAAAAGATTATTATAAAAATAACTAATAATATAAACCTTAACCAATAAAGGCGAACCTATGAACCCTGAGTTTTGGCAAACGCGCTGGCAAGAGAAACGCATTGGTTTTAATCAGCCTGAAGTGAATCCGTTATTAATGAAGTGCTTTAGCCATTTAAACGTGCCCGCTGGTGGTCGAGTATTTGTGCCTTTATGTGGTAAGTCGATCGATATGGCATGGCTAGCAGCACAGGGCTATAATGTCGTTGGCGTTGAATTGGTTGAGACAGCCGTGCAAGAGTTCTTTGCTGAGCAAAATATCGTACCTACTGTATATCAGCATGCGGATAATCCAACCATTAAATCCTATCAAGGTCAGCTGGCAGGACGAACCATCACGCTATGGGTCGCTGATATTTTTGCGCTAACGGCTGAAGATATTGACAATGTGGATGCAGTGTATGATAAAGCGGCATTGATTGCCTTACCAGCCAATATGCGTATGAAATATAGCGAGCAAGTGCGACAGCTTAGCGATACTGCTGATAAAAAATTTGCACCGCAATTGTTAATCACGCTCAATTATGATCAAAGCAAAAAGAATGGACCGCCCTTCTCCATCAGTAGCGAACAAATACAGCAATGCTATGGCGAGCACTATCAAATTAACGAACTGATAAATGAACCTGCTACAATCGGCTCCGCACCTGAGCTAAAAGTCACTGAGCATGTTTGGCTGTTGAATTAAACATAAGCTTAATTATCGCAGTGATTCAATAGTGATTAAGCGACGATTAAATCATAACGGAGAAACCTAATGAAAGTTCTAGTTAGTCTCGTAAGCTTAATCGCTTTTTTATTGGTGGCGTTACCCGGTCCGCTTTATAAATATGGCGTCGTCGATTTGGGTACCGCCTTTACAGGATTTAAATTCGGTGTGTTTGCTGGAATTGCCGCCCTTATCTTGCTCGTTTTACAAATGATATTTAAACGCAAAACAGTGACGCTTGGTAGCACGGTAATAGCGCTGCTACTGTCGGCTATTGCCGTAGCTATGCCGCTTAGCATGATGAATAAAGGCAAAAGTGTACCGCCTATCCACGATATATCGACCGACCTGATCAATCCACCTAAGTTTGAGGCCATTGCCCCACTACGCGCTGATGCGCCAAATCCCGTTGAGTACGCAGGTGCGGAAGCTGCAAAAAAACAACGTGACGCCTATCCGGATCTGAAAACCTTGAGCTATACGCAATCACAATCTGAATTGGTCAAGGCGACCGAACAAGCCGTCAATAATTTAGGCTGGGATTTGGTAAATAGTGATGTGGATAAAGGCATTGTCGAAGCGACAGATAGTACGATGTGGTTCGGCTTTAAAGACGACGTTGTCGTACGTGTGACGGATAACGACAGTGAGCGTTTGCTTGATATTCGCAGTAAATCACGGGTTGGCGGTAGCGATTTGGGCAAAAATGCTGAGCGTATTCATGACTTTATTAATGAGTTGGATAAGGTTTTGGAGGAGTAGTTGGGTTTGGTTAACTATAAGAATCAGCAATGCTTGCTACATAAAAGGCAGCAATCATCGGTTTCAAATGGCAGTATTATGCCAATTTATTCACGATATACTCAAGTTCCCTATACTGTGGGAAATCTTTAACCAATGCTAGAAAACTATCTTTGAAAGTGCTATTTTCTTGCAATTGATAGATATCATCACACACATTAAATAATGGTAGATATGTTTGAACCAACTTAATTAAATCAGTTCGGTGATGAATCAACTCATTATGGTTTAATTTTAATATATCTATTGATTCATCAGCATCTTTTTTATGTTTATCACCGAACAACTGAGCGGATAAGGGATTCATTTTAACGCTATCGTCACAGTCAGTATGCAGCGGATGAACTTTTATCTCCTTACTTTGCTTTGCTATGTTGCAATGCTTGTTCGAAACACAGCTTAACAGTAAGTTATTATAACTAAACTGGAGTTTTCGATGTTGATGCTTATCTTGCAAATGTTCTACGCTCGCGCTTTTGGTAGATATTTTTTTGCAACAGTAACAGCACAGTCCATGCTGCTCAGTATGTAAATGCTCTCTTAAAATCTCTTTTTCATCGAAAGGTAAATCGTTCCAATTGAGCGTATTATGTTTCTTAATCCACTTAGCAGTTATATCGGGCATAGAGCCTGTTTTGTTAATCTTCTGCATAACTTTCTAGCCCTCTTTTTTTTCTGCAAGTTGGGCTTGAGTGAGATGCAATCGACAGCGCAGTAATTCTAAATTCTCTGGCATCTGTTTTTCTAATTTTATAATGTAATTCTCTGCACTCTCAAAATTTTTCTGATAAATAAGTTCTGCAACCTTGTCGAAGTCTGCTTGTGCTTTTGGATCTCTAATTGGTACATCAAATACTTTAGTTAAAACCGTATTGACGTCTTCACCATAAACATTTGGTACTTGAGTTAGCTCACCATCATCAAGAGCATAAACTAAAATATCAGGCCGATCACTGATAACATGCGGCGAATGGGTGGTTAAAATAAATTGCACATTAGGGAAAGTTTTGACGAATTTATCAATCAAGTCATGTTGCCACTTTGGATGAAGATGCAAATCCATTTCATCAATCATCACCACGCCTTCACCTTCTAGCGGATTATCAAGACTTGGATTAAGCAAAGCCAAACGACGTGCAATATCACCGACTAAGGCTAGAAGAGACTTTTCACCTTGTGAAAGTTGGTTGACGTCTAACTCTTCGCCATCTTTTTCTACTATCATAGTAGGCGTGCCTTGGCGGCGGATATGAACATTTTCAAAGCTAGTGAAAAATCCAATAGATTTACGTACAGAGGAAAGCAATCTATCATCAACTTTATTTAATTGAGAGAAAAAACTCATTCTAAATTCAGTAATGAAATTTAGCATAAATGGATCCAACTCTTCTTTAGTTAGTGTTTTTCCACCCTCACCTATAGGATATTCAAACTTGCTTTTTAATGATTTTATTAACGCTGACTCATCTTGATTTTCATCTGATTTCGCAGAATTAGCTCTTTTCTCATTTTCGATGTCTTCTCGTTCACGAAACCAAGAAAAAAAACTATCAAAATTTACTGTCTTTTTTAGTGCATCATCATAAGCTGCAAACTGATTATTGATATGGTTGTCCCTAACCTCGACTGCCATATTTCTAATGTTTCGGTCTACAGAATAATAAGCAAATATAGGTAGACTAACTTCTTCATTATTTTTGAATTTATGAATATAGCTTCTGATTACTTTAGATAACCTATTGACTCTCAATCCATAGGTAGCAGGTCTAAACTTCTTTTCTGTAGTAGCATCAATCTTCCAATCTGCTTGTATATTTTCTTCAACCCATTTCTTGTTTTTTTCAATAGAACTGAAATCTTCAATACAAACTTTAACTGATGATAAATGTTTATTATTTTTTATATCAGATTGCGTTAGTTCTACTCCATCTGCATTTTCATCACTTAATTTTTCTACAAACCAACTAAGCCCAGTAGCTAACGCCTGCAAAATTTGCGACTTACCCGCGCCATTATTACCCACGATTACAGTGACATTACCTGTCTTCTCCGCTGTTGGTGCAAAGTCTATATTTAAGTCATCAAAGCGACCATAGTTTTGTAGGTGTAAGCGTTTGACTTTCATTGTTTACCTTATTTTTATAGGTAGTAAATATTTAGGTATTTTATCAATTTCTGTGGTAATTCTTACCTATCAGTATAACAACTTAAAAGACAAGTAAGGAATGCTATTGTTTTGGGAAAAAAGCCTCAACGTACCCAAAACCCTCTCCTAACCTCACGCCAACGTCCATTTATAGTAACTGAGTGCTTCGATACCTTTTCTTTACTATTTAGATTGGTTACTCTAAGTCCATACTGCCTTAACCAGTTCTGCATCCTTTCTTAATGACCACTTTGACGTTTATAGGATATTTTCATGCGTTTGACTCCAGTTTCTACTTTATCGCTACTTAGCCTTGCTGTTGGTTTGAGTTTTGCTAGCACTGCCCAAGCCGCCCGACCAGAAGCACCAAACTTGTCTAATGCCGAGCTACAACAATGTCTAGATGGATTAAAAAACTCTAGCAAGTTTAGCGGAGTTGATGGTTATACCTTTAACAACTATCGCCCAAGCCAGCCTGATCCTAGCGTCATTCAATCATTGAACTATCAGCCTGAGTTTCAAAAAGACGTTTGGGATTATCTCTCATCGCTGGTCGATAGCGAGCGTGTAGAAGACGGTATTCGTGCCAAGCGCCAGTGGGCAGATACTTTGCGTAAAATCGAATCACGCTATGGGGTCAAAGCCGAGCACGTATTAGGCGTCTGGGGTGTTGAGTCAAACTTCGGCCAGACATTGGGCAAAAAGCCGTTGTTTGAATCCTTAGCGACGCTGTCTTGTTTTGACCGTCGTCAGAGCTACTTCCAAGGTGAATATGCCAATGCGCTAAAAATCGTCCAAAATGGTGATATCGCGCCAAGTGATATGACTGGCTCATGGGCAGGTGCTTTTGGGCAAACGCAGTTTATGCCGAGCACTTTTTTAGAATTGGCCGTTGATTTTGATGGCGATGGTCGTCGCGACTTAGTTAATAGTGTCCCTGATGCGCTAGCCTCTACCGCTAACTTCTTGGACAATCGTGGTTATCGTACTGGCGAGCCGTGGGGTTACGAAGTCAAATTGCCCAGTGGTTATTGGGCCGCGTCTGACCGAAAGAACAAAAAATCTATCAGCCACTGGCGCGATCAAGGTCTAACGCTCGCCAATGGCAGTCCATTGCCTTACGACTTGAATAGTGCAGGATTACTATTACCTGCAGGCGCTGAAGGCCCTGCTTTCTTAGTGGGTAAAAACTTCGATACGTTTTATTCGTACAATGCGTCAGAGAATTACGCCTTAGCCATCGCGCATTTATCAGACCTAATCACTAAAGAAGACAGCAGCAAAACTGACTTTGTCACTGCTTGGCCTACCGACGATCCGGGTATCAGTCGCCAGCAAGCAAAAGACATTCAACAAGCGCTGTTAAATGCTGGTTATGATATTGGTGAAGTCGATGGCATTATTGGAGACAATACTCGCACTGCGATTCAGCAGTACCAAACCAGTAAAGGCATCTTCCCCGCTGATGGACGCGCAGGACAGAAATTTTACCGTTCAATCATTGGAAATGCAGGAAACATAGCTCCAAGAAGCACACAATATGGTAATCAATATGGTCAGCCAGCGAACAGTCAGCCTTTACAGCCTGCCTCTGCTGATCGCATGGGACAGTTGATTCAACAACAGACGAGCAGTCCCAACACTTATTCACCTCAGTCATCGGCTCGACCATCGAGTTCTGGCAATACGCGTTATCGACGCGTGACGAGTGCTGATGGTAGCGTGAAGCTCGTACGTGTTGACGAAGGTTCATAGCACGACTGCATGTTCTCATTTTTATTACTATTTTTAAAATGAAGACATGCGCTAAGTTTTTGATAAACCTAATTGTTATGGATTAAAAAAAGCCACGCTAATATGATTAGCGTGGCTTCTTTTTGATCAATCGATTATCTATAGATATCGATTACCTATAGTCGGTTCAATTTAAAAGTGGTACAAGGCAACCGAGTGTAGATGTATATTTAATACCTCAAGCGAGGTTAACGCTGTAACGCTTTTATAGTGGATTGACTATAATATCTGTAGTAGCGCCTTAGCAAAGATAGAAAAACATCATATATGTATGGTTGCTGCTTGGCATAAGCTTTGACTATATTGATGAAAAAACGAATTTGAACGACTAAAAATATGTAATAGTACGATGTCTACTGTAGACAAATGCATAAGATAGGCAGGTGACACTATCAGTCTCATCGATAGGACTTGCAGATAAGAGACTTGTTCCTCAGGAGCTAGAGACAAAGAATTTTAATGACAAATATTAACGCGCTTATGACGTTGATATTATTTTCGTCAGTCAACATTAGGAAAATTATATGACAAATCCGACAATGTTCAATACTGTTAAACGTGAATTCCAATATGGCAGCCAGCAGGTTGTTATCGAGACAGGGCGTATCGCTCGTCAAGCCAACTCTATTTTAGTTCACATGGGTGGTGTTACTGTCCTAGTGGCTGCCGTTGTTAAGTCTGATGCGAAAGAAGGCCAAAACTTCTTTCCATTGACCGTCAACTATCAAGAAAAAATGTACGCAGCGGGTAAAATCCCAGGTGCTTATGGCAAACGTGAAGGTCGTGCGAGCGAGTTTGAAACATTAACGTCACGCTTGATTGACCGTCCGATTCGTCCGCTATTCCCTGAAGGTTATGTGAATGAGATTCAGATTACTGCGACGGTTGTATCGTCAGATAAGACTCAATCAGCAGATATCGCTGCATTAATTGGTGCTTCAGCGGCACTGGCTATCTCTGACGCGCCATTCAATGGTCCAGTCGCAGCTGCCCGTGTTGGTTTTATCAATGGTGAGTACGTACTGAACCCAACAATCGAGCAGCTCAAAGAGAGCGATCTTGATTTGGTTGTGGCTGGTACTAAGTCTGCCGTATTGATGGTTGAATCAGAAGCAGCAGAGCTTTCAGAAGATCAGATGCTAGGTGCAGTACTTTACGGTCATCAACAGCAGCAAATCGTTATTGATAACATTGCGTCAATGGCTGAAGAAATTGGTACTGCTAAGCAGCAGTATAGCGCCCCTGAGCGTGATCAAGCACTTACCAGCAGCATGAAAGAGCAGTTTGGCGAGCAAGTTGCTGACGCTTATACGATTACTGATAAACAAGCGCGCTACACTAAGCTTGACGAAATTAAGCAATCAATTATTGATACGCTTGCTGGTGATGCTGAGTCAGAAGCCTATGCTGATACGGTATCTGAGCTCAAAGAAATCTATAACGACCTTAAATATCGTACGGTTCGTGACAATATCTTGTCAGGTAAGCCGCGTATTGATGGTCGTGACCCTGAAACCGTTCGTGCGCTTGATGTGCAAGTTGGTGTTCTACCATATACGCATGGTTCAGCATTGTTTACACGTGGTGAGACGCAAGCATTGGTTACAACTACTCTTGGCAACAGCCGTGACGTCAACATGATTGATTCACTAGGTGGCACTATCCGTGACCATTTCATGCTGCATTATAACTTCCCGCATTTCTCAGTCGGTGAAACGGGTCGTGAAGGTATTCCAAAACGTCGTGAAATTGGTCATGGCCGTTTAGCACGTCGCGGTGTACAAGCAATGCTTCCAGATAGCGAACGCTTCCCGTATGTCATCCGTGTGGTATCAGAGATTACTGAATCAAACGGTTCATCTTCTATGGCATCTGTTTGTGGTGCAAGTTTGGCATTGATGGATGCAGGCGTACCAATTAAAGCCCCAGTTGCTGGTATCGCGATGGGTCTGGTTAAAGAAGGCGAGCGTTTCGCTGTACTATCAGACATCTTAGGTGATGAAGATCATCTTGGTGATATGGACTTTAAAGTTGCTGGTTCTAAAGACGGTATTACTGCACTTCAGATGGACATCAAAATCGAAGGGATTACGCCTGACATTATGGAGCAAGCGCTTAAGCAAGCACATGCTGGTCGTATCCATATCCTAGATGCGATGAATAAAGTATTGCCTGAGAGCCGTACTGAAATCAATGCGCATGCCCCTAACTATGCCGTTATCGAAATCAATCCGGACAAAATCCGTGACGTCATCGGTAAAGGCGGCGCGATGATTCGTCAGCTAACGGAAGAAACTGGCGCAGTTATCGATATCGACGATGGTGGCACGATTCGTATCTTTGGTGAAAACAAAGCAGCAACCAAAGCAGCTATTGGTAAAATCGAAGCATTGACTGCTGAAGTTGAAGTGGGCAAAACTTACGAAGGTACGGTCGCTCGTATCGTTGACTTCGGTGCGTTCGTTAACGTCTTGCCAAACACTGATGGTTTAGTGCATATCTCACAAATTGCAGAAGAGCGCGTTGAGAATGTCTCTGACTATTTAAAAGAAGGTCAAACCGTTAAGGTGCTCGTACAAGACGTTGATAACCGTGGTCGCATTAAGTTGACTATGAAAGGCGTTGAGCAGGGTACAACTACGACTGCTGAATAAGTACTTTCGCTTGATATAAAAAACCGCTTTAGGCTGTTAGTTAATAGCACTCAAGGCGGTTTTTTTATGGCTAAATAAGTATTTACATTTATATAGTCAGTGAAAAGTAATACCGATACATCACGCACTATTGATATCAATTTTTCTTGCTTGCTGTGCCTGTGCAGACAGAGGCTACAAAAAATCAATATCAGCAGTATCGTAGCATTTCTAGGGTATTTTGACTATATAGTCAAATCCATATAAATCCGCTACATCGTCATCCTCGCTAAGCATACTAATGTATAACTTGCGCTCGGTTTCCTTGTATCGAAATTACTTGAATTCAACTATATCAGGTTGAATGTTGCTGTCTCCATCCAATCTCTTCAATGACATTTCATTTTAATAAAATCGTACCTAAGCACTGACAACAAAAAATCCAACGCCAAACGCTCATTTCAAACGTTCAACATTGGATTGATAAAACTCTAGAATAATTTTCTAATTAACCAGAGTAACTATTCTTGATCTAACTTGTCGATCATACCCTGATATTTTTCTTTTTTAGCAGCGATCTTTTTGCGTCTTTCCTCAGCCGTCGTGACCAAATTTTTGGCGACGTCTAAGCTCTTATCAAAGGCCGCTAATTCAAGATCTACCGCATCCAATAGTTTGCCAAGCATCATAGCCGTCGCTTTTTCAGAGACATCCTGAGTCATACCACTAGCATCAGATTTAAAGTCGTCTTTCAGCTTTGACGCCCACTGATAAATGCCTGCCATGGTAATGCTAGATTTATCCTCTTGATCAGCATTATCTTTTTTGCTGGTCTTGTCTTTTTGATTAGACTTGCTGTCTTTGGTGTTTTTGTCAGACTGAGCGTCTTTATCGTCACTATTAGATTTGTCATCTTTATTAGATTTTTGATTTTTATCAGAATCTTTATTCTTACTTGCTTTATCTGACATATCACTTTTAGCAGTACTATCGTCTTTAGCTTCCTCGTAGTCATGCTCAGCGTTGTACGCTTCAAAGTCGCCGTCCTCAAATACCACGGTATCCTCTCTGACCACTTCTACGCCAGTCACTGCTTTATTGTTGGTAGATTTTTTTGAATTTTCAGCAGCATCATTTTTTGCATTGTTGTTTGACATAGCTTGTTATCCTTATTTAAATTTGAATGTAATAAGTTTTTATAGTATTTGCCTATAAAATGGATACTAAGCTAAGCGCATTTTTTTATCAATATATGGATATAAATATACCGTTTAATGCCTACAGGAAGATACATGCCATGGTTTAAAGCATTAAACGGTAACAATTGAGCTGCATGTGATAACGAAGAAAATATTAAATTTTCTTAATCATTATTAATAGGGTTGTCAGCAATAAACTGAGCCAGTAGCTCAGCCAATTTTTCGCCTTGGTCTTCTTGTAAGAAATGACCACCGTTAATAATAGTGCTATGGTTTTGACCTTTAGTTCCAGGGATAAGTTTTTGCATGATTCGATCACCACCACCAGTGACAGGGTCAGAATCGCTAAACAGGGTAATGAAAGGTTTATTAAACTTGCCAAGCTCGCCCCAGGCGGCACGGTTTTTTGTTGAAGCAGGATCGTCCGGTGTGGTCGGTACTAGTATGGGGAACTGTCTTGCACCTTCTTTATAGGATTCATCAGGGAAGGGTGCATTATAAGCATCGATTACTGCCTGTGATAGTTCGGTCGTAGTGCCACTATTAATAATGCTGCCGACATGAAACTTCGGAGTATCTTGTGAGAATTGCTGCCACTTGCGGAAGCTTTCTCCTGGATCGTGCTCTCCTGTGGGGAGCATGGTATTGCCAGCTGCTACTCGAGCAAATCTGTCTGGATTTTCTGCCACGAGACGTAGACCAATTAGGCCACCCCAATCTTGACAAAATAATGTGATATTTGTTAAATCTAACTGATCAAGTACGGATTGCATCCAGTCGACATGGCGCTGGTAGGTATAATCCGTACGGGCGGCAGGTTTATCTGAGCGGCCAAAACCAGGGAGATCTGGCGCGATGACACGATGTCCAGCCGCTGTCAGTATCGGTATTACTTTACGATATAGATAACACCATGAAGGCTCGCCATGCAGTAGTAAAATCGGATCGGCATCCTTGGGACCTTCATCGAGATAATGTACACGCAGCTCACCGCCTTCGCCATCATCGACCATCATATAATGCGGCGAAAAACCGTAATCGGCTAGGTTTTCAAAGCATGAATCGGGGGTTCTAAGTATTTTCATAGGGTATCCTTATCCTGATAATAAATAACCGTGCTTTCTCAAACAGTAAACACTCATTTAGCATAGCATTCAAGCCATTATCGGTGTCATGTTTTTTGAATGTTAAAGATTGTGCTATGCACCAACAAACATCCTATTTGTTCTTAAATCTCGATACTTTTGGGTACGTGCACATCAATACGCAGCTTAGGAAGGTCTTGTAGTTGCTGAATTAGTAAAGGCAAGATATCGAGATACCAGTTTAATGGCAGTGAGGTGGCTACGTTGGATTCAGGAGGCGAACTGCTTACAGTACTGTGTAAATGACTATCGATAAGTGGGCGGGCAAATAGGGCAATTCTGCGGATGCCTTGATGGCGAATAAGAGGAATAAGCTGATGGTGCAAGTCTGTTAAAGCGTCAGTGAGCCAGCGCGACCGCGTCGGATGATAAGGGTGATCTGAGATAACAAGATTGGCAATATAACTGGGTTGATTACCATTACTGCTGACGCCAAGGCCAGACTGTTCTCGTGTGCGTTTGTGGAGTAAACAGCTACCAGCGTTTAGACTACCGTCACGGCACGCGCGACGATAGTGATGGTAGTTATCAGCGAATAGCGTCTTGGTTCGTGCGAGGATAGGGTCGAGCAGGATGCCAGCAGTATTAACTGGTAAGATAAGTAATTGGGCACTGCTATTTAAAATAGGGGCATGCGTCAATTGTAGATTCGCCATTGTCAGCCCCTTCAAAAAATAGTATGTTTATTCTACCTTAGCTTGTACGGTACTTTCTGCTTCTAATTGTGCGATTTGTTGTTCGAGCAAGGCAATTTGATCTTCCTTCATATCCGTCAATTTTTTATTCATCGCTAATTGTTCAGATGCCAGCTTTTCTTGGGCAGCCCAGCGTTTACGCTCATCTTCTAAGCGATCAATTTCTTCTTTGGCCAGACTATCCGTTTTTGGTAAAGGAGCGCTTAAGATGGTAGCAGGTTTTGGTACTTGACTATTTAAGTTGTCAGCTGTATCAGCGGCGGTAGCATTCTGATCAAGGACAGTCGTTTCACTCGTTATAGCGTCATCACTATTGACTTCACTGAGGACATTTTCTGCTGGCATAGCAGCAGACTGTGCAGCCTCGTTTTGCTCAGCGATTGATGGTGAGCTGCTGCCAGTTTTTCTAGTCTCAGGCACAGATTGCGCCCAAACTAAATAGCCGATAACAATGAATAGCAGTGCCAATATAATCGCTATCCAGATTCTACGGCGCGATTTAGCGGCTTTTGCTTTTTCACGTTTGCTCAACAAAGGATGCTTTTTTTTATTTTTCATACTACGGTCAATTTATGTCAAAGATATAAGTAGCCATACTATAGCAAACTCAAAATAAAAAGCCTATCTATTGCTAGATAGGCTTAAAGTACTGTTAAATAATAAAGCACTTAAAAAACTTTTAAGTATCAGTATCAGTATCAGTATTATTTGTTTGCTTAAGTTTTAAATTTTACCGTACCACTGGTGCCTGTCGCCATCGCATCACGAGCGAGTTGGTCTTCCGCATGATTTTTGGCACTGATAGCATCAGGGTCGGGGCGATGTTCTGCATGGCTACATTTAGTACATTCAATATACTCATCAGGCACAGGCGTCGTAATATTTACCTGTACCACCGCGTCCATCGCCTGACATTTGGGACAGCGGACGCCCGCCAAAAATCGGCGCTTTGGGCGTGACGATTGATAACGCATCTAAATAACCTCGCGATTGCTTTTGGCATTGGCGGCATCGATGTTTTTAACATTGCTAAAGCCACTGTGGCGCAATAAGGCATCAATACTGGCGCTACGACCACGGAAGTTCTCAAAGTTAGTCTTGGCGGGGAAGCTCCCACCAACCGATAAAATACTCTCACGGAAAGCTTTACCGGTCACTGGATTAAAAATACCTTCTTCTTCAAACCTACTAAAAGCGTCTGCAGACAATAGCTCTGCCCATTTATATGAGTAATAACCTGCCGCATAGCCACCTGCAAAGATATGACTAAAACCATTGGCAAAGCGGTTATAGTCAGGCGTTTGCATGATGGCAATGTCGTTACGAACCGTATTTAAGGTTGCCAAGATACCATCATAATCAAGTGATGGCGTGTGTGCATGAATCAATAAGTCGAACAGTGAGAACTCGATTTGACGCAGGGTTTGCATGCCGCTTTGGAAGTTTTTTACTGCCAGTAAGGCTGCAAGTTTGTCTTTAGGCAAGGGCTCGCCAGTCTCGACATGGCTACTGATAAGGGCAATACCTTCAGCATCCCACGCCCAGTTTTCCATAAATTGACTGGGCAGCTCGACTGCATCCCACTCAACACCATTAACACCCGCGACATCACCGACCGTCACTTGCGTTAAAAGATGATGTAGCCCATGACCAAACTCATGGAACAAGGTCAGTACTTCATCATGGGTCAATAAGCTTGGTTTGCCATCGAGGGCAGGCGTGAAGTTACCGACCATAAAGCAAACCGGTAGCTGCTGATGGTCCTGCTCGTCATAAGTATAACGCGACTGAAAACCACTCATCCAAGCACCGCCGCGCTTACCACTACGGGCAAACAAGTCAAAATAAAAGCCACCAAGTAAGTTATCGTCAGCATCAAACAACTGATAGAAGCTTACCTCGTTGTGCCAGCGAGAGGCAGAGTAAACATCAGCATCAGCATTGTCAAAGTCTTGCTCTTGTACTTTGATACCGTATAAACGCTCAACAATGGCGAACAAGCCGCTAATGACTTTTGGTAATGGGAAGTATGGGCGTATCTCTTCTTGCGATAAACTAAATTCGCTTTGTTTTACTTTTTCAGCGATATAAGCACTGTCCCAAGGCTGCAAATCATCAATGCCATAATCTTGCGCATATTTTTGCAGTTGCGCTAAATCCTGCTTAGCAGCTGGAGTGGCTTGCGTAGCCAAATCGCGCAAAAAGGTTTCTACTTCTGCCACGTTAT
>NZ_AHVZ01000025.1:0-95480 GCF_000247495.1 Psychrobacter sp. PAMC 21119
TTTTTCGCTTTTTTTAATGACTTCTTGAGGTCTTTAAGATCTTTCTTTTTCTGCTTAATTTTCGCTTTAGTGTCTTTGATTTCTTGCTTAAGCTTCTTTACATCTGATTTATTAGCCATGATTGGTTCCTTTATTGATAATGTCATCTTAATAATGACAAATTACCTCGAAAATACAAGCCTAAACTGTAGGTAGTATGTATCGTTAATTTTTGCGAGTTATTATTCCAATAATAAAGGTCATACCTTAACCCGTTCAATATGACAGCATATTTAGTCACTTGTTCATTAGGTAAATAAGTTTTAAGAGGGGTAGGTTTTAGTTAAAGAAGATTTGGGGCTGAACTGGGCATATACTATCGTCTGTCTTTATTTATCGTTCACATTATAATCTTTGCTACCAATATTTTTATTAAGTTCAATATCTTACTGTATGCTCCTTACTATCAACAATTGACTATATAGTCATTCCACTATAAAAGTATTACAGCGTTAACCTCGCTTGAAGTATCACATATACATCTACACTCGGTTGCCTTGTACTACTTTTAAATTGAATCGACTATACAGATACTTAACATAATTGACCCACTGACAAGATAGTCTACAATGTTAAAAGCCCATTTTGATAAGATCGGCCTGTATCATTTTGTTTCCCTTATACTTTTTACGGCGTTAGTACCGTGCTTATTTATAGAGACTGACTATGAGTGATTTTAAACACCCTGATGATAAGCAAGCACCGACTAGCGAGCAAGAAACCAATATTGAGCCATCTCAACCATCTGAACTACCACCGTATCGTCAATCTGATACCTTGTCTAAAAAACCCTCTTCAAAACTGCCGCTGTGGTTATTACCGGTATTGGCAGCGGTGCTCGTGATTGGGGTATTGCTAGGCAAATATTGGGGCAATAATGACAATGCAGTGGTAGACGAGTCGGTAGCTTCTAATGGTGTGCCAAGTGATCAGGCAACTGAAGGCAATGCTAGCACTGAGCAGTCTGTACTATCGGTCGAAACCGTGATGCCAAGCCAAGATGATATCGGTAGTACACTCAGTGCTGATGGAACCATCAATGCTAAAGATATCGCGAATGTTAGCGCAAAAGTTAATGGCGTGGCCATCGAGCGGATATTGGTCGAAGAGGGCGACCGTGTCAGAGCGGGGCAAGTATTGGCAATGTTTGATACGGATGCCATGGAGCAGCAGATACTACAAGCTGAGGCAGATGTCGCAGAGGCAGAAGCAACGCTTGGCAATGCCAGCGCCGATGCTGCCCGTGTATTGCCACTGATAGATATTGATGCCATTAGTAAACAAGAAGCCGATCGCTACCGTACCTCTGAGGTGCGTGCGAGAGCAGCTTTGCAGGCTTCCAAAGCCCGTCTCAATAATCAGCGTTTGACACTCGACAATGCAAAAGTTGTCGCACCTGTCAGCGGTATTATCAGCGAAAAAATGGTAGATGTTGGGCAGGTCGCAGGTGGGGATCCTTTATTTACTATTATTAAAGGCGGCATTTTGGAGTGGCGGGCAGAGATAGATCCTAAGCTTATCGGTGATATCAATATTGGTACACCTGTGCGGGTCGGTCTGCCTGGTGGTGATGCAGTGATGGGGCAGGTGAGCCGTATTGCACCGACAGCAGATAATAATCGCCAAATTACTATTTACGCGAGCCTAGCTGCCAACTCAAAAATCCGTGCTGGCATGTATCAGACAGGTGAGTTTCTATTAGGCAGTGCTAGCACACAAACGATCCCTAATAGCGCTATCGTTAGCAATGATGGCTATGATTATGTGATGTTAGTGACTAATCTGACCACTCAAGACGGTAAGTCGATGGGTCGTATCAAGCAACAGCGAGTGACGTTAGGCGCGCGACTTGGTGAAAACGTAGCAGTACTAGAGCCTCTGCCAAGCGATAGTCGTATCGTGAAACAAGGCGGTAGTTTCTTAAATGATGGAGACTTAGTGCGTATTGTTGACGGTGCAAGCCAAACAAGTACAGCAGTGCAGGCACAATCATGAGTTTAAACGTCTCTGCTTACTCGATCAAAAACCCGCTGGTGGCTATCTTGCTATTTGTGCTCCTGACATTAGGCGGCATTTATGGCTTTATGAAAATGAAGGTACAGCAGTTTCCAGATATAGACTTGCCAGCCGTGGTAGTGACGGTAACGCTACCGGGTGCTGCGCCCTCGCAGCTCGAAAACGACATCGCCAAGAAGATTGAAAACAAACTGACCAGTATCGAAGGTGTGAGTCATATTCGTACCACCCTACAGACGGGTGCGGCGACCATTGCCACCGAGTTTACGTTAGAAAAAGACATTCAAGAAGCGGTCGACGATGTACGTTCGGCAGTTGGCGAAGTACGTGGTGATCTGCCAGCCGCCGCCAACGATCCAATCATTACCAAGGTGTCTACCGCAGGATTTCCAGTCGTTACTTACTCTGTCGCTGCTAACAATATGAGTGTAGAGGATCTCTCGTGGTTTGTAGATGACACGGTCACCAAACGGCTCTCTGATATACCAGGTGTCAGTACAGTCGGTCGTATCGGCGGGCTTCAGCGTGAGATTACGGTCGCAGCTGATCCTATCACTTTGAGTGGTTTGAAGTTTTCGATTACCCAGCTGTCACAGCAAATAGCAGGTATTCAACAAGACAGCTCAGGTGGTGAAGCAGAAGTGGGTAAAACCACCCAAACCATTCGCGTTTTGGGCGCGGTCGAGCGTGCAGGCGAGCTTAATGATCTACAAGTGGCTGTCCCTACAGGTGGCACTCAAGCACTTGGACGTATGGCACAAATCACTGATGGTGCGGCTGATCCCAGCTCTATCGCTAAGCTCGACGGTCAAACGGTGGTTGCATTTAATATCACTCGCTCGCGTGGTGCCAGTGAAGTTGAGGTGATGGAACTGGTCGATGACGAGCTTGCCAAGTTGACTGCCGATGTGGGCAATATCAGTATCGAAAAGGTCTATGATCGAGCGACTCCTATTGCGGAAGACTACCAAGCTTCATTACGTATGCTGATCGAAGGTGGCTTGCTTGCCGTGGTGGTGGTATTTCTGTTTTTACGCAATATTCGGGCGACTATTGTTGCCGCTGTGGCGTTGCCGCTGTCAGTGATTCCTACCTTCTTAGGCATGTACTTATTTGGCTTTAGTCTCAATATTATCTCACTACTGGCATTGTCATTGGTCATTGGGGTACTGGTCGATGATGCAATCGTCGAGGTCGAAAACATCATCAGGCATTTAAGGATGGGCAAGACGCCTTATGAAGCGGCGATGGAAGCCGCTGATGAGATTGGTTTGGCTGTTGTCGCCACTACTTTTACCTTGATTGCTGTGTTTTTACCGACGGCCTTTATGGGCGGTATTGTTGGGCAGTTTTTCCGTCAATTCGGTTGGACGGCTGCGTTATCGATTTTTGCATCGCTTATGGTGGCGCGTCTGATCACACCTATGATGGCTGCATATATCTTACGACCCGAGAAAAAGCATGTTGAAAAGCAAAGTGCATTGATGACGTGGTATCTCAAAATTGTTTCGTGGACACTTCATCATCGTTGGTTGACCATGGGTGCAACGTTGGTATTGTTTGTGGCCTCGTTGGCATTAGTGAAACTACTACCGACTTCTTTTATTCCAGACAACGATATTGACCAAACCCGTGTGGCTATTGAGCTAACCCCTGATGTGTCGCTCGCAGATACGGAGCGCGTGTCAGCGCTTGCCAGTGCGCGCATTTTAGCTATGCCTGAGGTGACTAACATCTTTACGTCAGTGGGAGAAGCACAAGCATCCATGAGCTCAGAGTCTGGTGGTAGCAAAGCGGAGAATATTGCCAGTTTGGATATTGTGCTTGCACCGCGTGCAGAGCGGGGCACTAAGCAAGAAATAGAACGCAAAATCAGTAAGTTGATGACAGAAGTACCGGGGGCTCGCTTTACCGTTGGACTATCAAGTGGTGGTGAGAGTGGCTATAATTTTTCGTTAACCAGTACCAGTCCACAGCTGCTTGAGCAGACTGTTCAGCAGATCATGACTGAAATTCGAGGTTTGCCAAGCGTAGGTGCTGTGACCAGTGATCGCAGTTTGCCACGTCAAGAGCTAACGGTGACACCAGATAGATTGGCGATGGCTGACAAAGGTGTGACCACGCAAGACATTGCTACCACTCTGCGTGTGGCGACTGTTGGCGACTATGAGCAGCGTTTGTCTAAGCTCAATCTTGATACTCGTCAGATTCCTATCGTGGTACGCCTACCAGATGTTGCCAAGCAAAATATCAGTCAGTTAGAGGGCTTGTACGTACCAAACTCACTGCCAGCAGGTCAAGGGGTACGTGTGGGCGAAGTCGCTGCGTTAGATTTTGGAACAGGTCCTGCTCAGATAAGTAGGTTGGATCGAGAGCGCGCTATTAGCATTACGGTGCAGCCGGAAGATGGTGAGCTGGGCGATTTGGTACAAGCGGTTAAATCAGTGCCAACCATGCAACAATTGCCGCCTTCGATTACTATCATCGATCAAGGTCAAGCCGAAAATATGGCAGATCTTTTTAGTGGTTTTATCATTGCGATGTCAGTGGGTGTGGTTTGTATATTAGGCGTGCTCATCTTACTATTTGGTCGTTTGTTACAGCCATTTACCATTCTGATGGCATTGCCTCTATCGATAGGCGGTGCGTTTGTCGGCTTGGTTATTACCAACAGTAGCCTGTCGATGCCCTCGATGATTGGTTTTATTATGCTCATGGGTATTGCGACCAAAAACTCAATCCTGCTAGTTGATTATGCCTTGATTGCACAACGTCGCGGGCTGACACGTTTTGAGGCGATTATCGATGCCTGTCATAAGCGTGCGCGTCCTATCATCATGACCACCATTGCAATGGGGGCGGGCATGTTGCCATTGGTATTTGGTTGGGGTGATGCTGACCCTACTTTTAGGCGACCGATGGCAGCAGCGGTATTGGGTGGTCTAGTGACCTCAACGCTGTTGAGTTTGGTGGTCATCCCAGTCGTCTATACGCTGATGGATGATCTGTCAGGATGGTTTGCTAAATGGCTTGTGCCAAGTGGCAAAGAGCAGGCAACAACGGACAGTAAAATATGATTTAACGTTTTTATTTGACCGTACACATGACATAGCACTAGCAGTGATAATGTTATGTGTAAAACAGACAAGCCCATACTTATTGATTAAGTATGGGCTTGTTGTCATTATATAAGAGCACAATATATAAGAGCACAATATATAAGAGCACAATATATAAGAGCACAATATATAAGAGCACAATCACAAAGGATGTGGTTATCCCGTCATTTATTATCGCAAAGGAATGTCACTATGAATCAAGTTTCCCTCTCGACAGTCATGCTGAACATTCAGATTGAAACTGCTAAGCGATAGCGTTGCTTGTACGTTACCCTTTCAGTATGGGACTTTGTATTAGCCTAGTCCTAATTTGTTAAATAGGGTGGTCTGAGCGAACCTGTCTTTGGTATAGTCGGTTAAGTTGAGTTCATCCAAGAGACTTTTTATGTTCAAAAAACTGCTCATATTGGTATTTTGATTATATCGGTATCTTGATAACTACTAGAGCGATAAACCAGTCTCTACAAATACTAAAAAATAAGGAATAACAATGATCAATGCATATGCAGCAAAAGAGAAAGGTGGCGAGTTTGTGCCTTATCAATATGATCCTGGCACCTTAGGCGATCACGAAGTAGAAATCGAAGTACATAGCTGCGGTATCTGCCATAGTGATCTGTCAATGTGGCAAAACGAATGGGGCATGACCGAATATCCGTTTGTCGGTGGTCATGAAGTTGCAGGTAAAGTTCTTGCAAAAGGTAAGCACGTAAAGCATCTTGAGCTTGGCGATAAAGTCGGTCTTGGCTGGCATAAAGGCTACTGCAACATTTGTGATCTATGTATCGACGGAGACCATAACCTATGTCCTGAACAGGAAGGTACGATCATTGGTAACCACGGCGGCTTTGCAGATAAAGTACGTGCAAAAGACACCAGTGTCATAAAAGTCCCTGAAGGCCTAGATTTTAATGCGGTAGGACCACTGCTGTGTGGCGGCGTCACGGTGTTTAACCCACTGATGCAGTACGATATCAAACCAACCTCTAGAGTAGCGGTTATCGGTATCGGTGGTCTGGGTCATCTTGCGCTTCAGTTTGCTAATGCGTGGGGCTGTGAAGTGACAGCATTTACCAGCGAATCAAAGATGGAAGAAGCAAAAGAGTTGGGTGCTCATCACTCCTTAAACTCAAGAGATGAGAACGAAATCAAAAAAGCAGCGGGCTCTTTCGATTTAATCATATCAACAGTGAACGTTGATATGAATTGGGATGTCGTTATTAAGACGTTGAGACCAAAAGGTAAACTGCATTTTGTTGGCCTATTAGAAGCGCCGTTAGAGATAGTGGCTGCGCCAATGATCATGGCTCAAAACAGCCTATCAGGCTCACCAGTCGGCTCACCGTCGACCCTGCGAAAAATGCTAGATTTTGCCGCTCGCCATAATATTCAGCCAGTGACTGAAACCTATAAAATGTCTGAGATAAATGAAGCATTTGAGAGACTAGAAAGCGGTAACGCTCGCTATCGAGTGGTATTAGACAGAGATCAAAAGTAACTAGAAACAACTGGGGCGTGTCATCATTTAGATTGTGAGGCTTAAAATGAGGAAAATGGCAGCCAAACGAGGAAGAAATTGCCGTAAATATGAACATATTGACAAGATTGCTGACGATGTTTGGCAAAATTTAGCCGTTTTAAGACCACTAAATGTATCAATGTATCAATGTATTAATTGATGAGATGCCCTAGATGTAATCATAGTAGCTATACTCTATTTTATTAATAGGGTATCGCTACTTTTTTTATATATGATTTAAATTTATGATGCAATCAAATGAAACAATTTAGACAAAAGCACTTTTTTGGCTATTTTATAAGCTGATTTTGGGACTGACACGCGCAAAATTCTATGCTTATACCGTTCCTAAACTAGACAATATGACTTGTTCAATCGTCATCGCCATGGACTCAAGATCCATAGAAAGCGATTTCGCTGTTATCGAATAGCCTTCAACAAAGGAGATTAATAGCGAAGTTGCTTCTACTAGACTTTTATTATCCTTTGATAGCGGTGCTAGCTTCTTTTCAATAACAACAACCATGTCCTTATAGTATTGTTGTACGTGCGCCTCGATGACCCCGTTTCGTGTCGATATCGCCCAATACTCTCTAAATATACGACACATATCTGACATCTCAAACCCGTCGACGAGATGCTTTATCAAGAACGGATAAAGGTGCTCTGTTTGCTCTATCACAGGTTGCGCTTCTAGCGCTGATAGACACTGCTGAAAGTATCTATCAGCCATTGCTTTTAGCAGCTCATCTTTATTTTTGTAATGGTATTGCAAATTACTCAACGACATCTCTGTCAATCTTGAAACCTTACGCATGGTCAGACCGAAGTCTCCTTCGTTTTTTAGCAGGTTAATAGATTCATCTAGGATTTTTTCAGTTTTGGCATTTTTTTTGGACATATATCTACCTATAAATCTAGGGTGTGTCATCAATTAGCACCTTGGTATCTTTGGTAGGATAATTGACGACACGCCCTGATCGCAATGAATTTTTTATTGTCATTATAAACGGATATTGACATGTTAGGTTTGTTGATCTAATATCCTTAAATTAGGTCATACGACCTAATTTAAACTGGCCATCTTGAGGTGATTGATGAAAGGGTTAATCGTAGAGAATAAGCAATTGGTATTGAGACATGACCTCAGTATCCCTGTGCCACAAAAAAATGAAGTCTTAGTCAAAATCATGAGCGCCACCATCAATCAGATAGATGTAGAGTTTATTCAAGGCAAATATGATTGGATACTAAAATTATCAGGTGGCAACTATCCTACAAAAACAGGCATAGAGTTTTCCGGTATCATCGTTGACGGCGACAAGAATTTTCAGAAAGGGGCATATGTTTTTGGCTATGTTCATCTGACAAAAGGCATGAAAACGCATCAAGAATATATCAGCATCAATCCCAACTATATTGCGCTTATGCCAAGCAACATAAGCTTTGAGGAAGCGGCTGCGCTGCCGTTGGGCACACTCACCAGTCTTGTGGCGTTGACAGAATTAGGGGGTATACAGCATGGAAAAAAAGTGTTGATAAATGGTGCGGCAGGTGGCTTAGGTGTTTATGCCGTTCAGTTGGCCAATATCTTTGGAGCATTGATAACCGCTACCGCTGGTGATAATCAAAGGGCATTCTTAGAGTCGATTGGGGCAGATGAGGTTGTGGATTATAACGTAACTCCAATTGAGGCACTGACAGACAAGTTCGACATCATACTGGATCTGTCTAACGAAAAAAGCTTTGCTAATATACGGTCACTGCTCACAAAAAATGGCACGTTTATTCCAGCAGAGCCAAACAAACATATCATGGCTTTGATACAGAGCTTTTATCTCGCTCAAAAAACTAAATACCTGTATGTTGATAAAGGAGACAATAAAAAACTAAACAAAATCGTCGATTGGGTAGCGTCTGGAAAACTAATACCTGTCGTAGACAGGGTGTATGACTTTAAGGCATATCAACAAGGGTTTCAACGTTTATCGGAACAAGGTAGACGTGGACGAATTGTATTGAATATTGGTAAAAAATCCGCGATAGATATGTCGATAAACTACAAAAATATAGCATCTGATAAGTTGTAAATGTTTTCTTCCCATTTATCGCTATTGTTCTCTTTATTATACAATTTTCATTCATGTTTTAGTTTAGGTGTGATACACCCATACCTACATTTCAAAAAAATCCTTCGTCATCTCTTTAATATAGTCGATTCAATTCAAAAGTAGTACAAGGCAACCGAGTGTAGATGTATATGTGATACTTCAAGCGAGGTTAACGCTGTAATACTTTTATAGTGGAATGACTATATATGTTTCACTGACTAAAATGAACTTACGAAAACTATGCTAACATTCCACGATGTTACAGCATAGGTCATTCTACAGTTTTTTCAGCATAGCTTAATGCAGCTAAATTCTATTTAATAAGTGTCTTATAGTTGGGAGGGTTACCCTACCTTAATGGTTTGACTGAAATCAGACCGTGTCAATGAAGTACTCTGGCAAGCAGCCAGTAGAATTGCTAACGATATCAGCGTCATTTTTATGATCATAAGTTTTTGCATCCCAAAGCTATAGCTTATTCACTTGTCCTAAGAACAATATTGCATCCGTTTTATTGTCTTTAATCACAAACATAAACGGACGATTGGCATTAAACTCAACGTCATAATTAGCTGAGACGACGACTGGGCCTATGCTGGTGGCTGCAGCCGCAACTGTGCCTTTTTCGTCGACCTCAATCACCGCCTTATGAATGATAGAATCCACTGCTAACGGTAATTTATTATTGAATAGACTGAAATCAGCGCGACTACCAAAAGCGATCGGCATACCCATTTCAGCCAGTAGCTCATCCATTTTATAATCTTGTTCCATTTTAAACTTAGGCAGCTGCAGGTCGACTGCTTTGATTTTCATATTGTGAGTCCACTGACCAATTTGATCGGCACTTAAATTCTTGACCAACGCCTGCATAGCTGACTTGCCCTTTGACTGAGGTAAGACAACGATCATGGACAAGTCATCACCCTTATAAGGCAAATTAAGCACTTTAGCCTTTTCATCTTCTGTATAGCCAAAATTTGCTGTTTTAGTCATCATCTTAACTGCGCTGTCGTTACCATCATAATCAATAAAATCACTCTTATAACTTCCTGCGAACGCTGACTTCCAATCTCCTTTAAAATAAACCGCATTGGTTAGTACAGCAGCGGTAGATGACTTGATACTCCCTTCTGTCAGTAATTCAGGAATCATCTGCTTGGTATGATTAGCGATGGTTTTATTGATGGTCTGACGCGCAGGATCAGGACTGCCTTCAAAATCAAGATTGGTGACTTGACCGCCATAATAGCGTTTTACAGTATCCAAATAAGTTTGATTGGGACTTAAGCCTTGACGCATCCATAAGTCATTAACCGTGCTTAAGTCATAGTTTGGATTGGGTTTATTAAATTGATTGTAGAGTGCTGCACTATTGGGATTGAGGATAGCTGGTGATGGATAATGAAAGGTCTTTTGGATTTGCTGCTTTGTTTCACCCTCTGCTGCGGCATAAAGCATGGCCATCGCTGTAGACAAGCTGTAGGGCGAGAAGAACACGTTATTTTCCGATTGTTTAGGTTGCTTATTCATCTGCTTATACAAATCAATAGCGAATTGATTGTTGGCATCGACAACTTTTTTGATACCTTCAGGCATAGAAGCAGAGTCATCAGCAGCGATATAATCCTTGTCAGTCTTTGGGGTCGAAGGGTTCTCGGTCTTGCTGACTATAGGTTTTTCAGCTACCTGTTTTATCGGTTGAGCATCAGCCAAGCTATTATTACAACCCGCAATTGCTAGTAAACTGCCTAAAGCAAGCGTACCGACGCTGAGCTTTATTATGGGCTTTTTATAGATGTGTTGGTTACGATTTTTCACGGCGTTGTACCCTTTTATAATTTGAATGATATCCTGATTATATACAAGGGTTTAGCCTGATTTAGTAAACATATGCTAACAAATTGATGGCTCAGGTTTGATTAAACTCGCACATAGCAATAGCTGTTACTTTGAACATGGTGGTTTAAGTGCAGGCTTATAAAACCAAACCATGGTGAAAAAATAGTCTTTACTAATAGCCTAGTTGGTTTTCTTGCTACATTCTCATAAAGCCCTATTACCTACAAATATTCTAAACAGTGAATAGACCTCATGAAAGAGACTGAGTTAATAAACCATTTATTTATCAGAACATATGGTAGCCAGCTAGAAGGTCACGCCCATGATTACCATCAAATTCTCATGCCATTAATGGGTGACATTAGAATGATAATTGGTGATCAGGCTATTAACGTTTCTTATGGAGAGGCTTTAGTCATCAGGAAAGGTGTTTATCATCAATTTCAGGCAAGAGAAGACTTTCGATTTTTAGTAGCAAATATAAAGGATATAGAATTCTTACAACTGCCACTAAGTGAGATCCATTTTGCAATGGACGAAAAGACGTTGCTATATATCTCTTTCGTTGAAAAGCAATTGATCTCTGCTCACAATCAAAAGATAGAATGGATGATGTTTGAGTTATTAAAAGAGCTTCTTGGAACCATTAAAATGAGTAAGCGATTGGATACTCGTTTAACTGCGGTCGTTCATACTCTAAAAAGTAATATCGCCACTAATCATACGGTGAAATCACTTGCTGAGATCGCTTGTCTGAGCGAAAGTCAGTTCAAAGTCTTATTTAAGGAACATCTTGGCTGTACGCCTAACGTCTATATTACCGACCTTCGTATGCAAGCTGCTCTTGGTCTCATCCTAAATACTGATACACCTATTACGATTGTGGCTGAGAGATGCGGTTACGATAACGTATCTGCCTTTATACGTCGTTTCTCTACTGTCTATCATCAGACCCCGCATAGACTTCGTTGTAACAATCAAAATATGAAGCACCCAAGAATCAGCTAATCAGCACATATTTCAATCTATTCCGACAAACCTTTAAGCATCAATTTCATTACCATAGCCACATGATATAAATCTACGCTAGGTAAGGAAGTGCCATTGAATATTCACACCCAGTCAAAGCAGGATATTGTAAATCTTGCGGCCCCTATAGGATTTTTGGCAATATGGAGTGGCGGTGCCATCTTTGCAAAGATTGGTTTGCAATATACAGACGCTTGGAGCTTTTTGTTTTTAAGATCAGCGATCGCTTTGTCGCTACTTCTAGCCATATATCTAAAATCTACCCATAACAAAATAGCTATCACTGAGCTTAAGAAGGATAAGGGCCAGCTCAAAGGCATTATAGTTTCAGGTCTGTTGCTACAGGTTTTCTATTTAATCTTTTATTTCTCAGCTATTAATACGGGGATATCCCTTGGCATCATCATACTGGTTCTTGGTATACAGCCAATTATAACGTCACTATTAAGTGCAAACACGATTAGCGTTAAAAACGTCATACTATTAGCGATTTGTTTTTCAGGCTTGGTGCTATCTACATTAGGCTATCATAGCGTTGATAAAATTAACGTATCAGGTATCGTACTCTCCGTACTTGCATTACTATCCATCACGTTTGGTACTATCGCTCAAGCCAAGGTTAAAACACCTCCTATTTTAACTTTATTGATTCAAACTATTTTTTCATTCTTGATATTCTCCGCTGTGATTGTTTATCAAGGATTGTTTTTTGAGGTCACTGCTTACTCTTTGCTGTCATTGGTATGGATGGGCGCAGTGGTTTCCGTAGGAGCTTATTTATTATTAATGCTTATGCTCAAATATAGCGCCGCAGACAAGGTAAGCACCTTATTCTTTTTATTGCCTTTAATGACAATGATATTGGAGAGTCTGGTTTTTGACACTACTTTGAGCGCATTAACGATTTTTGGTGTTCTATTGGTCTGCGTAAGTTTGTTTATTTATCAGAAACAAAAGTCTTCTTAAAATAGCAAATGATATATTTGAAAAACTGCATACCTAAAATGAGCTAATATTAAATATTTGTAATTCGAGTAGGGCGCTTTTTAAAATGTGAATGGTCTTTTTTTAAGGCGGATAACTATCTCAGACTCTCACATACTGGGATACTTCCGATGCAAATATTGTCAAAATATCCCGATATAACTACTATACTCATTTCAGAGTTTCCATAAACTGCATTTTGCTATTCAGCATCTCTTTTTTTAACCAATCTTTAAACACTATCTTTCTCTCATCTTCATAAAAAGGGTAATAAGACAATAAGTGATAGGACGAGCTGTCTGCCACAGGAGGATGAATCAATTCTAAAAAGTGATGCGAAAGTTCCTTTTCCACCATAAAAATTGAAACAATAGTGGTTCCTAAACCAGCTAGACAGCCCTCAATACATAAGTAAAAATGTTCTAACACCATGGGTTCGTACGATAAAATCTCGCTACTGACCAACTTAGACTTATTTATGTGATGCCAAAAATTTGGTCGAGAAGAAGTCAGTAACAGGGTATTCGTTTGTTCAGTTCTAGGGTTGCGGACAGCGACTATATATTCTTCAATAATTTTCTCATGAAATATATTCTTGTCCCATTCAAAATCATTTCTACGTAAAGCAATATCGATAGATTTTCCTTGAAAATCTACTGTCCCACCACCCGTCAGTAATACAATTTCAAACCCATAATTTAATGCATTAAATTCAGCCAAACGTGGTATCAACCATTTCATTGAAATAGTGGGTTCACAAGAGAGTACCAGTTGTTTTTTTCGATGATCTTGCCCCGTTAGATCCACAAGACAGTCATCTAATTTCGCAAAAACTTGCTGGCAACAAGAAAAAAGTAGAGTGCCATTGGCTGTGAGCACCAGTTTCTTATTGACTCGATTAAATAATGGGATACCTAAAGCATCTTCCAAATTCTTAATCTGTTTACTCACTGCACCTTGTGTCACAAACAGTTTTTGAGAAGCAAGCGTCACACTATTATGCTCTGCAACGTAGTAAAAGAACCTTAATGAATTCAACGATATTTTTTCTATCATGCCAAAAACTCATAGATGGTGATGTAATAAACTCAATTTTAGTTTATCTGTAAATGTAGGAGAATGCACTTAAATTGATGGTATAAAAACCGATATATAAAATATTATTTGTTTGAATAAAGACACTTTATATGTTGGTTTACCCTTTACAGAGTTGACCAAATGACAGAATTTTTTACCGTTATCATGATTACCATTCTTGCTGTGATTAGCCCTGGTGCTGATTTTGCTATTGTCACTAAGAATAGCTACCTATATGGGCGTTCAGTCGGTGTGCTAACGTCTATTGGTATAGCACTAGGTGTCTTAGTACACGTGACTTATACGTTAGTAGCCGTTGCCATTGTCATGAAAATTGCGCCAAATTTTTTGACGATCATAAAATATCTTGGTGCCCTTTATCTGATTTATGTTGGTTATAAAACATTCACACAAAAGCCTGTACATGACGTAGGCTCTTCTGCGCGCATCAGTTCCGGACAAGCATTGCGATACGGTTTTTTTACCAATGCTTTAAATCCCAAAACCACCTTGTTTGTCATTAGCACGTATACGCAGATTGTTAGCGCCAGCACCCCAAAATCTATTTTAATCGGTTACGGCTTGTTTATGTCTGTGGCTCACTTCATATGGTTCGCTTTAGTGGCTTTATTGTTCTCTCAACGGACGCTAAGAGAAAAAATGTTAAAGCAGCAAGTCGCAATTAATCGTGTCATTGGTTTTATATTAGGGCTATTAGGTGTGTTCTTGCTCTTTGCAAACTTAAACTAGAGGGGTTAAATATGAATAAAGTTGCCTTTATCGATATGGAAGGGGTTTTGGTTCCGGAGATATGGAAGTTTTTGGCTAGTCAGCTGAATATATCTGAGCTGAGCATAACCACAAGAGAGGTAGAAGATTACAAAAAATTAATGCTATATTGCATCGATGTTTTGAATAAAAATCAAATTACTCTACTAGGGCGTGTCCTCAATTCAATTGATCATATCTAAACGGGCTAAAAATGGCTAAATTTTGCCAAACATCGTTAAATAGCTGGTTAATATCCCGATATTATCTGCGCTATTTTCCTTGTTTGACTGCAATTTATCTCATTTTTATCACCATTTTTAAAATGAGGACACGCCCTAAAAATACAAGATATTATTAGTCAGCTTAATCCCATAGAAGGCGCAGCAGCGTTTTTACAAACGTTGAGAGTAAGGGGTTTTGATCTTCAGATTATATCTGATTGCTTTCATGAGTTATTAGAAGGTTTTTTGCAAAAACTAGAAGTTCCGATAGAGACGGTATACTGCCATCGTTTACAGGTTGATGATAACGGCTATATTAAGGAAGTACTTTATAGTCGCCAAGAAGGTAAGCATGAGATTATAGAAAGATACCCTTAGACCCTAGATGTCAGTGAACTTGCTAATTATCGTATCAACCACTCACAGGGACTTCGAGGCTCTTTAATGATTAGTTAAATAATGGCTTTGTCTCGCCTTTAAACACTCATCCTTTCTAGGTATAAGACTTAACACTATCATAAGTTATGAGGGTCTAAATGCAAACTAAAGCACCTGATATAAAGAAATCTACATCGCCTAAAATTATCAACCCTACAATTTTTGGTATCTTACTAGCAGCAAGCTCAGCACTATTTTTTGGCATTGGCGCTCCAGTCACAAAAGCTCTAGCTTCTGCTGATATGACTGCCTTACAGATTACACAAGCTAGAATGACAGTAGCTGCATTATTATTACTACTATTAGTCCTATTTAAGTATCCTAAACAATTACTAGTACCGCGTTCAGAGTGGCTTATGCTAATAAGCTTCGGTCTACTTGCTTTTTGTGTTAACCAATTTCTTTATACGGTAGCAGTTTCAAGAGTACCCGTAGGTATTGCCCTATTATTAGAATATCTTGCTCCAGTACTAATCATTTTATGGATAAGATTTGTTCGAAAAATATCTTTTCCACCAGCTATATGGATAGGCGTGGCGTCTGTTCTTATAGGCTTATTCATGGTAGGCGAAGCTTGGTCAGGGTTTCATTTAGACGTAATTGGTGTCGTAGCAGGATTAGGTACAGCAATTGCTTTAGCTGCAAGGTTCTTACTATCGGAACATGGTCTAAAAACTCATAAGCCTCTGGTACTAACAGCTTTAGGTACGTCTATAGGTTCAATTGCTCTCAATATTTTGAGTCCTATAACCAGCTTTCCTTGGCTATCTGTTGTACATGATGTTGCTTTGATTGGTGACTTATATATACCATTATGGGTATTACTGATCTGGCTGTCTGTAGTATCTACTGTTTTTGCTTATCTAGCAGGCATAACTGCGCAGCAGTACCTAGCGCCAGCAGTTGTAAGTCAGATTGCAACCTTAGAGGTTATTTTTGCTACTGTTTTCGCAGCTTTACTTTTGAGCGAGAACTTATCTGTAATCCAAGTGATAGGTGCCATAATAATGCTTACAGGCATACTATTAGCGCAGTTTATGGTCGCTAAATATAAAGCTAGGAGGCTTATAAAACAACAAATATAGATTCATCTATTCAAAAACACTGTCTCAAAAAAGCCTTTTAAAGAAACTTTTTAGTTTCTTTTAATCCAAATCTAACCACCATTTACAATAACTTCTGTTATGGGAACATGTTCTGTGCGCTATACAGGCATCGAACTATCGGCTGTCTCTCAGAGTTTTAAGTATATGACAATCTCGGGGTGGTTTAATTAAAGTTAATAACACTTATTCATAGATAGCAGACTGCCACCTAGATTTGTCAATAGACATATTAATAGTCGTCCATTGCTTACCATCAACCATTACATGTTGATTTATCAGTGGGTTTTTGACAAAGCCAACTTGCTCATAGCATTTAATAGCCCCCACATTCCAATCATATACATTCAAATGCACATATTCACACGCCATATCATCGAAAGCCTTGTTCAGTAATAGTCGTATGATTTTTTTACCTAAACCTTTACCTCGCATATCAGGATGACCAATCAGTACTCTACATAGCTTAGAAGTCTTATTATCTTCACGGTAAATCTCTGCCATCCCTATAGTTTGGGTGTTTAGTAACCCATTATCATGACTTTCTGTGAAAGTAACTTTAAATGAATACCTTCGGCTATCGTTTAAATATTCTTTTATTTGCTCTTTATCAATAGGGTATTGAAAAATACCACCGCTAAATTGAATCAATTCATGTTCATTACTAATCCAGCTATTCAAAAAATCATAGTCATCAGGTATAAATGGTTTCAAATAGATCATTACCAATCCCTATTGTAATTAACGCCTCATCATATTAGCAAAACGCTGAAGTAAGGGGATACTCTTCTTTATACACAGATTTTGCTAACCGTAATTTCGTTTTCGTACTTACCAGTAGGTCCGTAACCACCTTCAGAGCCGATCACTCCGACCACGCAAGTTTCAAACAACTTGTAATAGTCATCTTGACCAGTTTCATTTGAGTCTTCCACCAAAAGCTGTTTGGGATCTGCCACATAGTAGACTTTGCCATTCGCATCCAGCTCATATATTTCAAAACTTCTTTTAAAGATTCCACGCACTTCTGCTTCTTCTGGAATTTTATTTGTTATGGTTTCTGATGGGTTTTCTTTGACTTCATTAACGCTATTAGACTCTTTATTGCTGCAACCTATACTCATAAATATAAGTGTCGCAAATCCTGCTACTGCCAATCTGAAGTTAGACATTGAGCTTTTCCTGTAAAAGATATTAATAAATTAGACTTCATATAAAACGAGGTAAAAAAATCTGGTTATAAATATAAACACAATTCTTTTTTTAATAGATTATTATCGACTAAATTAAGAAGTTCTACAATGGAATTGACACTCTTTAATGGAAGAGTCTTACTTCAATACTAAGCGTTCAACACACCTTAGTAGGAACTTAAACCTTTATGGCAAGTTGCTGTCAATTGGGATAAATTAAGGGTTCAATATTTGGGTTGTCGATAGCAAAATATTGTTCGTCTCATTGCCAAAGTCGACATCAGTCAACATGCAAATTACACAATGATTCGTATATAAGGATAAGTATAATGAAAATTGAAATACGTCATGCTGAGCCAGAAGATGCAGAGGCATTGCAAGCCATTTATACCGATGAGGCTTTATATGCAAATACTTTGCAGTTGCCTATACCATCTAAAACCCTGTGGCGCAAACGACTAGCAGATATACCTGACAATATGTATGTATTGGTAGCTGAAGTTGAGGGTGAAGTGGTGGGGAATCTGGGGCTTGAGACCATGACATCAAAGCGTCGACGCCATGTAGCAAGCTTTGGGGTCAGCGTAAAAGCCACATCACAAGGAAAAGGTGTGGGGCGAGCACTTATAACTGCAGCGCTGGATTTGGCCGATAATTGGTTGGATATAAGACGTATTGAGATTACTACTTACACTGATAACACCGGAGGCATTGGTTTATACAAAAGCTTGGGCTTTGTGATAGAAGGTGAGATGGTGGATTATGCTTATCGCAACGGTGAGTATGTCAATGCCTATCAGATGGCAAGAATTCGAAAAGCTAAAAAAGGATGATATTGATAAAGTTTATATCTAAGATAGCTTATTTCAGTGTTATGCATAAATGTAAAAAGTCACTACCAAAACCGAGTTGCCATAAGCTACCTTTATGCGATTCGATGAATGAGATTTAGTCTCCGACAATCTCGAAGCTGTTTAGGGATCTTAGATGATGTATTTTTAGCTACGCTATGGTATTACCCTAACCTTTAACGATGGAGTGCCACATGTTTTTTATACGCAAGGCAAACCAGAACGATGTATCAGATATTGCTCATATACACTTTGAAAGTTGGAATGCTACGTATTCGAACCTTTTACCCGAAACATATAGAGACCAAGAAAATAACTTGTCTCAAAAAATGAAAATGTGGGAGAAGGTATTACCTAGCTCTGGTGTGAAGACCTGGATAGCATATGATGCTGAGGATACTGCTGTAGGGTTTATCTCTTACTTTAAGAAAGATCACGAGTGTGAAATAACCACTCTGTATCTCTTACCGCAGTACCAAAAATTAGGAATAGGTACTAAGTTAATGGACTCAGCCCTAGTTGACGCTTCTCAGTGTAATAGCTGCTCTAGTCTATCTTTATGGGTGTTAAAAACCAATCTATCTGCGATTAGTTTCTATGAAAAATTTGGTTTTGAGTCTGACGGGCAATGTGATGAAGAGCTATACGAGGAAACCAAAATAATAGATATCAGAATGGTAAAACCACTCTAATATCTGTTATTTTAAATATACTCAGTGGCTGTACAGTGACTAACGGAGTTACAAACGTATATCTATCTTCTCTTGACTACCTTTCTGAAATAGGTGCTACTCTAGCTATAAGCCAATAAATCAGGAATAAAGAAAATAACTTTTAACTTAAAGGTTTCACTGATGAATAAAACACTAAGTGTAATCGTGGCAACTTGTCTGCTAGCTGGTTGTGCGTCAACAAGTAGTATGAAAGAAAATAACAGTGAAACTGAGCCTGATATAGATAAATCCACTATACCCAGCGGAATCTTTACTTACTATGATGACCCTGCACGATATCACCTACCCGTTGAATACTTTTTAATAGGTAAGTTTGTCACGCAAAACGACTGTTTATTATTTGAGGCAGATAATGAGCTTTATACGCCTGTACTGCCAGCGAAATATACGAAATATACAAAAGGCGACGCTCAGATAACAGTAGGTAACGAAACGTATAATATAGGAGAAACCGGAGATATTTCGGCGCGGCCTTTGGAAAAAAAATATATTGGTAAATTTATCACTGAAGGACCGTCTCACTGCCTACTTGCTAAGCTTATGAAAATAGAAGTTCGAGGTGTAAAGTCTCCATAATTTGTTTGTAGAGCCTTTCATAAAAAGTGTGTAACTGCTTATAAGTCACTAACTGGAAAATAAGCAATGACTACTCAATATGACATTAAACTACTCGTTCCCTTGACGTATAGTCAAAAAACTCTGAAAGTTAATAATAAGATTGTACGTCAGCAATAAGCCATTCTTTGCTAGATTCACGTGCTTTAATTTTAAGGGATATCAAAAATCTTAATCTATAAAATTGTCTCAAACAAGCATCTGCGTATAGCATTGCTGTTTTTGCTCATTCAGCAAATTATTGTTGCTTCATCAACGTACTTTATTGCTCGCCTTGCACAAAGTCTGACCGAAGACACTATTTCAATTTTGTATATGGTGCTATTTGCCGTCTCTTTAGTAGCAGTCTATGTCCCTGCATATTTTTGTGTTACCAATACAGAACGCGCTAAGTACGACGCTCATAAGCTGTACAACGATAATTTTCATGCTGTCTTTTTAGGCAAGACTTATTTGTTATCTAGCGACGAGTTACAGAGTACGGCAACGACAACACTCGCTCAAGAAAGCAACTATACCCTCGAAACAGTCATTGATAGTGTTTTTGATATTTCAGCGTTGGTACTCAATGTCTTATTTAACGTGTTGGTCATTGCTTGGTTTTTGGATGGCACCTTATTGCTTGGTTATGCAGTAGGTATTATTTTTGCTTCTGCGTTTGTGCATTATAGACGACATGCTTTAAAAACGGCTGCCAAAATAGATCAGCAATCACGGTTGAATTTAACCGCTAAACTTTTTGATAGTTGGGATAACGTCGTTATTTTCAATAAGCATAATTACATGCTCTATAATAATATTGTTCAAAAAAGCTTTTCAACAGCAAAGAATAATAGCGTCAAATCCACATCGATTCAGCACATTAATTCAAGCTTAGGTATGATCATACTGATGCTGCCAGTCTTTCTGGTCACTGCTTTTATCCTCAATAAAAACTGGCATGATGCTGCGACGATAGCGGTACTAATTGCCACGTTGCCCAGACAAATTCAGCTATTGCAAATGTGCTATGCCTTGATTGGCTACCATACCAGTATTGGCGTTATTAAAACGATGCTAGATGGCATTTTGGAGGTCTTAAAACCTACTACTGTGGATTTAGATACCTACATTCAGGCAAACCAAATACGTGTGAAGCAAACAGGGGGAATTTTTGATTTAACACAATTACCCAAGCAAGGTAGAGTAACCTTGGTCGGTAACAATGGCGTTGGTAAATCTTGTATGTTGCTCAAACTAAAAGAGCACTACCAAGAGCAGGCTTACTACTTACCCGCCAAGCACAATTTGTATTTCAATTACAAAACAGATAAAGCCCATAAGGGTTCAACAGGACAACAACTCATCAAACAAATTCAAGAAATTAGAGAGGACGACCAAAGTACAATTGTCATGCTTGATGAATGGGATGCACATTTGGATAAAGAAAATACTCAAATCATAGATCAGTATCTTGATGAGCTTGCCCAAACAAGACTGGTAATGGATGTTAGGCATTGATTTGTAGAATATTATTTTTTAGATACTAATGTATAGACAAGACGATATCCTGAATCACCTGCGGTAGAAACATAGTCTACTTTTTCTTGGGCTATTAAGTTTATCTCATAGTACTCAGCATAATATTGTTCAAGTTGAGATCGTGTCACTAAGAAAGGAGGTAAGTTTTTATGATTATCGCTGCGCTGCTTTTCACCGTCATAAGCAAAAGATAAGAGAAGTTGGCTTGCTCTATTACTAAGCGCCATCATTTTCTGTGTATAGCGTGTACGTAGATTATCAGGCTTCATATCTGGAAAAGCAACTAATGCACCACGATCATAAATAGCATCTATTATTCCGATGTCGATAGGCTTTAAATCAAAGATATCACCTACCCAAATTTTGAGAGTTTGTCCTTCGTGTTCAGCTTGATAATAGGTGAGGCTAGGGGTAGTTGGATGTAGCGATACTGTCGCTTGCAAATCGTTTTCGGCAAAAAACTGTATGACTGCTATTTCTGACAGCTCAACACCAATAACGTCAAAACCCTGACTGGTAAACCATAGCATATCCACGCTCTTACCGCATAAAGGCACAAAAACGCGACCATTTTTAGGGGTGTTGAGTGCTTTGAAATGATGTATTAGCATGGGATTTGGTTTTTTCTGAGTAAAATTAGTTTGGCTATTTTGCCATGCATCTTTCCAAAATTCAGGATTCATAAAATTAACCTTTGTTATATATAGTTGCTTCAAAGTAGAAGTGTTATGCCTACAATTACTAGGGCGTGTCCTCATTTTAAAAATGGTGATAAAAATGAGATAAATTGCAGTCAAACGAGGAAAATAGCGCAGATAATATCAGGATATTAACCAGCTATTTAACGATGCTTGGCAAAATTTAGCCATTTTTAGCCCGTTTAGATATGATCAATTGAATTGAGGACACGCCCTAGCATAGAACAATTCATATAAGTATTTTTCCATCGTTATTTTATTAGACTAGGTTTGACTTGTTGTTTTGCTACAGACACGTTTAAGCTGTCTTAAGATGCAACTGGCTTTGATATATCGGTTGATCAATGATCAAAGTAGACAATCAAGAAGACAGAAAACTGATATGTTGTTTGGAACGATCCATTTTGATAATACCTCAGCTTTTCAATGTGCAAAAAGCGTCGGGCGTGATGATATTGGGGGGTATTTGTGGGTGGCAACCGGTATCAAGTAGGATATTTGCAGGCTTTTTTTATATTTAACGGTTCTTATGTCCAAAGGTTCGGTGAGAACGTACTGTTGAAGATATGTCAGAGATTTTTATCCAAGGTTTGTAGTCGGCAAGCTCACCTTGACCTCGGCCTTCTTTAAGCCACTTCTCTTGTTTTTTTGAGAGCATAAAAAACCCCTGCTAATGTTTTATTAAACAATAGCAGGGGTTAATATATGAGTTAATAGGATGATACTTTATTACTCGCCTACAAATATATTAAAATCAATGTTTTATATTATTCGACAGTCACTGACTTAGCAAGATTACGCGGCTGATCGACATCTGTACCGCGCATCACAGCAACATGATACGACAGCAGCTGTACTGGCACGCTATAGACGATAGGGGCAAGCGTCTCACAAACATCGGGTACATATACCACGTGTAAACGATCTTCTGCGACCATTTGACTGGCTTCACTAGCGAATACGAATAGCTCACCGTGACGTGCATGAACTTCTTGCATATTGGCTTTAAGCTTATCAAACATGCTGTCCTTGGGCGCAAGCACCACGATAGGCATATCCTTATCAACCAAAGCTAATGGGCCATGTTTAAGCTCACCAGCGGCATAACCTTCCGCATGAATATAAGAGATTTCTTTGAGTTTTAACGCGCCTTCCAAGGCGATTGGGAATTGAAGACCACGACCTAGGAACAGGCAGCTTTTCTTATCTTCAAAGCTTTCGCTCATGGTTTTGATAGGCGCATCTAGGTTTAAGCTGGCATGCAGCTGACCAGGTAGCTGTTGTAACTCACCGAGTAATGTGCTCAATCGCTCGCCAGTCATACGTTGCTGAACCACCCCAATCTTTAATACCAATAGCATTAATGCCACCAGCTGCGTGGTAAAGGCTTTAGTAGACGCCACACCAATCTCAGGTCCCGCGAGGGTCGGTAAGAAAATATCGGTTTCACGTACCAATGATGAGGTCGGTACATTACATAAGGCTAAGCTAACTAGCCCTGCTGGGGTTTGTTTTTGGGTATCACGCAGCGCTGATAAGGTATCAGCCGTCTCACCAGATTGAGAAATACAAATGACCAGTGTGTTATCGACGACGACAGGGTTACGATAACGGAACTCACTGGCTACTTCGACTGAGCAGGGCACCCGTATCAGACTTTCAAACCAATATTTGGCTACCATGCCCGCATGATAACTGGTACCACAAGCGAGGATTTGCACATGGCGAATATCTGCTAGTAGCACTTCATGACGCTGCAAAAAGTCATCGCGTAATTTAGAGGTTTCACTATTATTTATGGCCATCTCGATAGTACGTGCCACTGCGTCCGGCTGCTCATAAATTTCTTTGAGCATATAATGCTTAAACTCACCTTTATCCGCATTATGTTGGGCGGCATCAATCTCATGTATCTGGCGTTGCACTTCAACACCATCTGCATAGACCTTAATGCTATTGCGAGTCAGCTTGGCAATGTCACCTTCTTCTAGATACATAAAGCGGTTGGTAACGGGTAATAGCGCCAACTGATCGGAGGCGATGAAGTTCTCACCGATACCCACACCAATGACGAGAGGTGAGCCTAAACGTACGGTAATTAGCTCATCTGGGCAATCGATATGCACAATACCAAGCGCAAATGCACCATGGAGTAATGGAATAACCGCACGAACCGCTTCTAATAAATCAGGCGTGTTTTTATAAATATCATGAATCAGATGCGCAACGACTTCGGTATCAGTTTGCGAGGTGAATTCATAGCCCTTAGCCATCAGCGTTTCTTTTAGCTCGGCATAGTTCTCAACGATACCGTTATGCACCACGGCAATCTTGCCTGATACGTGCGGATGGGCGTTACGTTGTGCAGGTTCGCCATGCGTGGCCCAGCGTGTATGCGCAATACCAATATGACCATCAAAAGCGTCTGGATTGACCGCGACAGCATCGACCAATGCTTGTACTTTGCCGACTTGGCGCTCGCGGTGTAGCTCACCATCACGAATGACTGTCAAACCAGCTGAGTCATAGCCGCGATATTCTAAACGTTTAAGACCTTCAAGCAAGATATTGGCGATATTACGCTCAGCGACTGCCCCAACTATTCCGCACATAAGTATTCCTTAAATTTATTTTTTGATTGGACGCTGAAAGTCATTTTTTTGCACTTGACGTGCGCGACCAAAGGCTAATGCTTTACTATCAACATTTTTAGTAATGACTGAACCTGCCGCAATCGTTGCGGTATCTCCAATGGTGACTGGCGCGACTAGGCTAGCGTTAGAGCCGATAAAGGCATTATCTTCGATGATAGTCTGTGATTTATTGACACCATCATAATTACAGGTGATGACACCAGCGCCGATATTGACGCTTGTACCGACGGTTGCATCACCGATATAGCTTAAGTGATTGACTTTACTGCCTTGACCGATGGTCGATTTCTTAATTTCTACAAAATTACCGACCTTACTGTTATCAGACAATACGGTTTCAGGACGCAAATGGGCGAAAGGCCCTACATCAACACCTGCACCAACCTCGGCGCGATCAATCACACAATACGGTTTGATATGACAGGCGTTACCAATTTGGGCATTTTTGATAACACAGCCTGCTTCGATATAAACATTATCACCCAAAGTACAGTCGCCTTCGAACACCACACCGACATCGACGAATACATCTTGACCGGCTGTTAAGGTGCCACGAATATCAACGCGGCTCGGATCAGCAAACTGTACACCAGCTTCTTGCAAATCGGCAACCAGTTTACCCTGCCATGTGCGCTCTAAGCTAGCCAGCTGTTGACGGTTATTGACGCCTTCAATCTCAAACGTATGCTCAGGCTCAATCGCGGCAATCGTAACACCATCAGCGACGGCCATTTTAACGATATCAGTTAAATAATACTCTTGTTGTGCATTATCGTTAGAGAGCTTTGGCAGATATTTATGTAGTAGGGTATTGTCGACGCAATAAATACCGCTATTAATCTCTTGGATGCTTTGCTCATCGGTGCTGGCATCTTTTTGCTCGACGATGGCTTCGATACTGCCTGCTTGGTCACGCTTGATGCGACCCAATCCAAACGGATTGTCGACAGTAAGTGTCAGCATAGACATACCGTCAGTATTAGCCACCTTTAATGCCGCTAGCGTCTGGCAGCTAACCAATGGTACATCACCATATAGAATGAGGCTTTGCCCTGATTTTGGCAAATCAGACAAGGTCACTTTAACGGCATGTCCTGTCCCTAACTGTTCAGTCTGGGCAACCCACGTAATTGAGGATTGGGTATATTGGTTAGCAATTTCTGATTTTACTTGCTCGCCACCAAAACCATGGACGATGATAGTTGCGTCAACAGTCAGCTGGTGACAGGTATCTAATACGTGACTTAATAAAGACTTACCGGCTAGGGTCTGTAGCACTTTTGGCTTGGCCGATTGCATGCGCGTGCCTTTACCAGCAGCTAGGATAATTACAGAAAGAGGAGAGGTCATAGTAGCTCGTTAAATGTAACAAAATATAATTTATGATTATAGCGCAAACGCCCATGCAAAAAAACGTAATGCCGTGCAAGCTTTGTAACTTAAGGTTATACAAAGGGTTATATAGTCAGTCATACAAAAAAGCCGAACCGCGTATCTGTTTATGTAGTCGGTTCAATATAGTTTAGATACCATAAAGGCAAGTGAAAGTACTAGAAACAGTCGACTAAGCGAGCCTGACACCGTATCTGATCTATAGAGGATTGACTACAACAGCATACCGAGCATTACAACGAGCCATACCGCTGCCGCCATTACGCCAGCAATAATATCATCAAGCATAATACCGAGACCACCGGCGACTTTTTTGTCTGCCCAACCGATCGGTGGTGGCTTAATAATATCAAAAAAGCGAAAAAGTACAAAAGCGATGATAAGTGCAATGATAGATAAATTTTGTGAAATGTCTTGCCAAAAACTGGCAGTAGACACCCCCATGTAAGAAAACGGCAGTAAAGTAATCCAAATGCCTGCCCATTCATCCCAAACAATATGCGGATCATCATGACCTTGCATTAGCTCTGAGGTACGACCACATATCCAAATGCCAATGAGGCAGGACAAGATGGTAATAATCAAAAATGGCACAAAACCTAAGCTCATTAGAGGTATGGCGACGATTAAGCCACCAACTGACCCCCAAGTGCCGGGAGCACGGCGTGGCAAGCCACTACCTAAACCGATACCGAGCCAATAAACCACACGATCAAGCAGGCTAGCATTTACGGGCAATGGAGGGCAGTCATTGGCTTTGCTGATGTCAGGCTTAGATAGGTCGTGATCAGTCATGGATTAGCCTGTGAAGTGTTGGTAGCCGGTAAGGGTGGGCCATGTAGAAAACGGCGCGGGATGAGTCGGTGTGACTGGCTGTCCTTGATAAAATAACTCAGGACGTAAAGCGGTCGATGTGTCTGTGTCTTTATGATTTGTCATCGCAGTCACCTCACCGATACAGGTGACTAGCGTGTTGCCAGTAGGTGGTTCAATATGCGCAGGTAAAGTAAAAGCCAATTCATAATCATCGCCACCCGCCAGCTGACACAATAAGCGCTCAGAAAAATCTACGCTTGCCAATGGTTTGCTAGTAGGTAGCTGCTCCAGATTAAGCAGCATACTAACGCTGCTTTGTTGGCAGATATGGCCAAGATCTTGATAAAGACCATCAGAGATATCTATCATCGCGGTTGCACCATTTTTTGCCAGTGCTGCCCCTAAGGCAATACGCGGGGTAGGCATATGCAAACGATGGGCAAGCTCTACGCCTTGAGCACTGTTAGGATGTTGCAGGGCATAGCTGGCATCGCCGAGCGACCCTGATACGTAGACTTTATCACCAACTTGCGCCCCTGAGCGATAAATAGCTGGCGTGTCTGCGGCAAGTAATCCTTGCGCGCTGACGCTGAGTACTAAGCGCTCGCTGCGTGTGGTATCACCACCAATGAGAGTCACCCCGAATAATTGGCAGGCATGAAACAAGCCTTTGGCAAATTCAGTCAGCCATTGCTCGTTCGCTAAACGTTCAGGCAATGCTAATGCTAGCAGTATACTATGCGGTGTTGCGCCCATAGCGGCAATATCTGAGACATTAACCGCCACGGCTTTATAACCAATCGCAAACGCCAATTCGTCAATGTGTTGCCAGTCGGCATGAAAGTGACGACCTTGAACCAGCGTATCAATACAGCTGACCAAGCGCGAGCCTGCAGGCAATGCTATGACGGCTGCATCATCGCCGATACCTTTTTCGATACCGATTAATGGTGCATGTGCCGCTTGCATTTGTGAAAATATGCGCTCGATCAGCTCAAATTCATTCATGGTTAGTCTTGGCTTTTCGTATCAGTGTCGTCTGTTGCAGTAACATCTGATGTGGTCTCTTCTGAGTCAACATTGAGAATATTAGAGTCCGTTAGACCAGTATCTGCTGTGGTATTTTCTTCATCGCTGTCGTCATTGACAGCATCAGCAGCTACATTTTCTTCAATAGGCTGTTCATCAACGACGATATCTTTTTCAACAATACGCTCTTCGACAATGCTTTCTTCGACAATGCTTTCTTCTACAATAGGTTCTGCCGCAGTCACTGTTTCAACACTGTCGTTTTCAACCGTGTTTTCAGCAGCATCTTTCTTACTCGCCTTAAAGTCACTAATATTTGCACTGGCTTTACTAACGCTACTACGTTTGACGGTAGCATTATTGGCACTGATACGTGGTTTGTTTGAAGCAGTGAGTGTTTCTTCCATAGCATGGGTATCGGCACTGTTATCTGTATCAGATTCTACTACCGGTTTAGCGGCCGCTTTTTGTGAGGTGCGTAGATTGGCTTTACTATCTGCTTCTACTTCGGTAGCGCGCAGCTCAACTGCCATTTTATCAAGGACGGCATTAATCAGTTTATGGGCGTCAGTGGCACCAAAGTGATTATTCAGCTTCATCGCTTCGTCAAGCACGACTTTATAAGGGATTTCTAAACGGTTTTGCAGCTCATAAGAACCAATCAAAAGAATAGCGTGTTCAACGGTATCGAGTTTATCAATTTCACGATCGAGATACTGACTAATAAGCGCATCTAACGCCTCAATCTGCTCAGGAATATCGCGCATCATTTCATGATAATAGCCGATATGTACGGTATGCATGGCATTGGTCGCGCGCGTACGGGCAGCGATATCATGCGGCGCATTGGCTTTCCAACCAAGCTTACCGTCTACATCAAAGCGACGATCAGTGACGAGCCATTCGTATAGACCTTGCATCGCAAAGCGTCGCGCTTTACGGATAGCGGTGTGACTGGTCTTGTAAGAAGACTCACTCATATCGAAGGTTTGATCACCCGCACTGCTGCTCGCAATACGCGTGGCTTCAGCTTGACTATCATTGGTTTGGGCGGTTTTCGCAGCGTTAATAGCGCGCTTGAGTTGGTCAGTCATAGGGGGTCTATACCTAGTTTTAAGATAAGAAGTTTTAAAATAAAATGTTAAATAGTAGTCGGCTGGCAAATTTACCAGACAGTTTTAGATACTGCTGTTGAACATTTAAATGACATACTTAGGGCTATCGCAGTAACCATAGCCCTAACAGATTTAATCAACAATAATACTTATCAATAACAATGCTACTTATCGATAAAGAATGGTGCTGAATCGTGACTCAAAAATATTCAAATGCTGATAAATGAGCAACGCATTCAATTAAGCGTCATCACTATCGTCATCGATGTCTAGCTGTGATAGCACTGCAATCATCTCTAGCACGACCATAGCGGCTTCAGAGCCTTTGTTACCGGCTTTCGTGCCAGAACGTTCAATCGCTTGCTCAATGCTGTCGGTCGTCAATACGCCATTCGCGACTGGGATATTATAATCAATCGCAACGCTGCTTAGGCCTTTAGCTGATTCACTCGCGACAAAGTCGAAATGCGGCGTGCTACCACGAATAATCGCGCCTAATGCAATGATGGCATCAAAACGGTCTGATTCAGCAGCGCGCTGAGCAACCAATGGCAATTCGAAAGCACCAGGAACGCGAATAACGGTAATATTGCTACCCAAAACACCATGACGAAGTAGGGCGTCGATTGCACCATCTACCAATGATTCAACGACAAAACCGTTAAAACGACCAACCACGATACCAATACGGGCATCTTCATTCTGATGTAAGTTACCATCAATATGAGTCACGTCATTGCGTTGCTGTTGTAAATTCGACATAAAAATATCCTTCGCCTAATGGGCTTTTAATTAAAATGTAGGAGTAGCTAAATATAATGATAGATTCAAATAACACCAAACCCAAAAAGTACGATTAGCTATGTCAAACTTGTTCAGTACTACAATGCGTAGTACTTACACTCATTTTCCTTGCTACTCTAATTTTTGTGAATGGTATAACTTATTCGATTGGTTATCACGTATACGAATTGACCGTTAAATGAACGAAAACCAAATGATAATAAGCAGTTAGCGCTATGATAACATTTTTTCTAATTTATTTGCATTTTACAAACGTATTACAGGCGCATCTGTATCCCTTGCGCTGCCATATATTCTTTGGCTTCCTGCACGGTGTACTCACCGAAGTGAAAAATACTGGCGGCAAGCACCGCATCGACGCCGCCCTCTAACACGCCTTCTGCTAAATGCTGTAGGTTGCCGACGCCGCCTGAGGCAATAACAGGGACATTGACGCGGCTGGTGATTTGCTTCATTAAGGCCAAATCATAGCCTTTTTTGGTGCCATCACCGTCCATCGAGGTGACCAGTAATTCGCCAGCACCCAGTTCAGCCATTTTGCTTGCCCAAGCAACCGCATCGATACCCGTTGGCTTGCGACCACCATGGGTGAAAATCTCCCAACGCGGCAAGATGATGCCATCAACTTCAATATCTGCAACACGTTTGGCATCGATAGCGACAACGATACATTGATTGCCGAATTTTTGTGCCGCTTCGCCAACGAATTCTGGGGTAAACACTGCTGCTGAGTTGATCGCGACTTTATCCGCGCCAGCATTGAGCAAGTTACGGATATCAGCGATTTTACGCACACCGCCACCGACGGTTAATGGCACAAATACCGTTTCTGCCATACGCTCAACCGTATGATAAGTGGTATCGCGCTCATCGTTGGTGGCAGTAATGTCCAAAAAAGTAATCTCATCTGCGCCTTGTTCGTTGTAGCGTTTGGCGACTTCAACAGGATCGCCTGCGTCCTTGATATCGACAAATTGCACGCCTTTGACCACACGGCCATTATCAACGTCCAAACAAGGAATGATACGCTTTGCTAACATAGGGTCTTTCACCTTATAATCAATTCTCTCAATGCGCTAGTCTAGCAAAATCACCGCCATATCAGGCAGATTTTCGCAAGATTATTACGCTTTTCGCTATCGTTTGCTCAGGCGCGTTACAATTGTCGCCATTGCTGTTTAAATCTATCCTATTTAACTTTTTATTTAATTGCCAAAAGTGAGATGTCATGTCCGTCTATACCCAGTTAACCAATGATCAGTTTGCCGCCTTTTGTCAACGCTTTGGCGTCTCGTTTGCACGCGCCATTCCGATTACCCAAGGTATCAAAAACTCTAACTGGTTTATTCAGACAACTGATGACGTAGATGGTGCGCACTCTTATGTATTTACCTTATTCGAAGAGCGTCCACCAGAAGACATCGAAAAAATGGCCGTTATCCTCAATCAATTAGATGGTAAATTACCGGTCGCTGCGCCGTTATCATTGGTTGATAGCGAAGAAAAATGCTATGTCATTCAGTATGATAATAAAGCCATTACTCTAGTGCCTTGCTTAGCGGGCGCGCATCCACAGCAAACCACGCAAGCGATGTGTCATGAAATCGGTGCCGCCTTAGCGATGCTGCACGAGACCTTGCAGGCGTTGCAACCTGCTGAGGAATATGGCGTACCTTTGTATCCATGGTCAGAAGTTCGTGACCGTGAAATGCAGTTTATGCCCGGTGACGAAGCTAAGCTCATGAGTGATATTTGGCAATCTTATACAGATTTGCCGCTTGCGACTTTGCCAAAAGGCTTGTGTCATTTAGACATGTTTGCTGATAATACCTTATGGAACTTGTCGTTAAATAATAGCCAAAAAGGCGAAGAGTGCTTAACGGGATTGCTAGACTTTACCGAGGTCAGCGTCGAGCATTATGTGATGGATATTGCCATTACAATTAATGATTTTTGCACCACGTGGGGCGATGCCGAACAAGGCGAATCGGTGAATTTTGACCGCAATAAAATGGCGGCATTTTTACAAGGCTATGAGTCAAAACGTCCACTTGGCAACGATGAAAAACGTGCGTTATCGGTTATGCTGGCAAAAGCGGCCGTTATTTTTTGGCTGTTACGTTTGAATGTTATCCATTACAACCGTACCGAAGGGCGTACGGGCGATAACATCATGGTCAAAAACCCTGACTTGATGAAACGCCTTGCTGCTTATCATTGGGCTCATGTAGAAAAACCGCAAAATAATACAGTATTTGTGCTTTTGGGGAATAAAGTAGACAATCAAGTAGTCGGTGTCTTTAGCAACATCACGCAAGCCGAGCAAGCACGTGAAAAATTGAGCAATAGCAGTGAGTTTGCAATCAAAGAATATACGCTAGATCAATTATCGTAAACATTGCTTACGCATTTATTCTAGTACCAATTTTAGTACCGAAACCTTAGAGGCGACCCCATGACCGATCAAGTTGATAACTGGCACAAACTGGCACGCTACGACACCAATATGCAAGGCGAGCTGCATGCCAATCTGCTGCGTAACAATGGCATTACCGTGTCCTTGCAACCGCTAAGTGCCATTCCAGGGATGAATTCTGGTGTCGTCCTGTGGGTAGAAAACACGGATTTGGCACAAGCGCAGCGTATCCTAGATGGTGTTGAAAGCGACGACAATACTGGAGCAGATTTGTTGGCTAGTATGAGTGATATAGAACTTGGTATTGTGTCAGGTAGTCCGGTTAATCAAAGCTCAGCAGATAACCAATTTAATAAAGGCGGTAACGCATAAATGTGTCAACTCCTAGGAATGAACTGTAATACCCCGACGGATATTGGTTTTAGCTTTGCTGGCTTTCGCAAGCGCGGCGGCATGACGGACAGTCATGAAGATGGCTTTGGCATTGCATTTTTTGAGCGTAGCGAGTGTGCCAATGATGACAGCTCTAAGCGTGATGAGTCGGCAAATGCCTCAACGGGACTGCGCTTGTTCCATGACAACCGACCAAGCCATCTGTCACCAGTCGCCGACCTAGTTAACAACTATCCAATCAAAGCCATGAACGTCATTGCGCATATCCGTAAAGCGACTCAAGGGCAAAATTGCTTGGCGAATACTCATCCATTCGTCCGTGAAGTCTGGGGTGAGCAGTGGGTGTTTGCGCATAATGGACAGATGAATAGCGAATTTATCAAACGCTGTCAGCGCTTGCAAGACAACGGTAACGCCTCACATTGCCAGCCCGTCGGCAATACAGATTCTGAGATGGCATTTTGCTATTTAGTTAATCGTCTAAAAAGTAGCTTTAAGTCGCGTCCCGATGATCAAACGCTGTTTAATTTTTTGACTACTCAATGTCGTTATTTATCCGCCAACGGTCTATTTAATTGTCTAATATCGAATGGTCGATGGCAATTGGCTTATGCTGGTAGCTTATTGTTTTATCTCACGCGCCAAGCACCTTTTGGGGAAGCCAAACTGTCAGATGATGATTTGGCAATTAACTTTGGTGATGTGACGACGGATCAAGATAAAGTCACTATTTTAGTGACCGTTCCACTCACTGAAAATGAAAAATGGCAACAGCTAGCGGTCAATGAATGTCTCATCTTCCAAGACGGCGAGATCCTGTTTAAAGACAGCCCAAGCCAGCGCAAATTTTTGACTATTGATGAAGGTATTGCGGTGGCACGAGCGGTTGGAGCGAGTGTTTAGGGGTTAACTTTTTGTAGAGAAAGATATGAGAACTAGTGAAAGTACGTTTTACGTTTTTAGATACTCTTTAGTGGAAGAAAAGCAAGAAACTTTAATTCCCGTCAAGTTACCTACAATTAAAGGGGATGCCATTAAAGTAGCAGTTACAGATGATAGAGAGTGGATGGATAAAAACGTAAAGTTTAGTTTTGTAGGGTTTAGTGATTCTATTAGAAGGGACAGCAAAGAAACAAATAAGCGATCAAGTATTCTTATAGGAAAGTTAGCTAGATTAAAGAAAACAAATGTTGGTGAGAAGATTCCAGGCGATATTGTTAATAGCGTAGAAGACGATTGGATTCCAGTTATAGTAATATTCGATACAGTTGAACAATTAATTTTTGTTCAAAAAAGCTCTAAATTTGGAGATGTAAAGTATATTGCTAAGAAGCTACAGAAAGGATTATTTGATCCAATTCTATTAAACTATAATTATAGGGTTTTTGTTGAACCTATACCTGTTAAAGGCGAATTTTGGCATGCCGTTAATAAATACAATAGAATTTACGAACTTAACTTGATCTTGATTTCTCCTAATATTTTAGAAACTAACAAAAAGGCTAGAAGTGCTTTAGAAGCATTGCATAGCTTGTATTCTCAAGATAAAACAGAAATTAAGATGAAAAGTGAGTCTGGAAATTTAAAAATCCCTGAACTACCTACTGAAGATTATGTAGAGTATATCGAAGAAGGCGAGGGTGAATGGAAACTTAAAGTCAATGATAACGGTGTTAGAAAAATAATTTCAAGTGCTTCGTTGACAGAAACTATTGAACTTCCTGTGCATAAGAATGTAAATGAAGTTTTACTAAATAGCCAATATGAGCTTGATGTGCAAGAGGTGCAAGATTACGATAACGTACAAAGTAGGGTAGCAACAAAGCTAACAGATAGGATACTAGATTTTATCAAGCGTAGACATGATTAATGCAAAAGTTAATAACAATCTTTTTAATCACTTTTATTATAGTATTAGTATTAATCACTTTTACTAGTGGAAGTGTTTTGCCAGTATTTTCGAGATTGTTTGAAGGCTATTTTGCTATATTAACGGTCTTCGGTGCTACATCTATCGCTTTTTCGAATTACTTAGATACTGTTATACGAGATATTTCTGAAAAGAAGAAATTAGAAGATTTAGAAGCCTATTCAAATGTAGTAGATAGTTTCATCGATTTAAAAAATGAATTAATATCAAACGTTCTCCTATTTGTCGGATTAATAATTGCTAACTATATCCTTCTAGGAGTTGTTGATCTCAATATAAATATATGCATTTTGGGAATAAAAGTAAATTGGATTATCGGTAGTGTTCAACTTTCTCTATTTGTCGTAGCTACATACATAGTTTATAACCAAATCTCGTCTTTCAAAACAGCTAACGAATTTAAAAGGGTAATACTTAAAGGCGAGAGCTAATCATTACCCTAAATAACCCCCACAACACCTCTTAAACTTTTCACCAGAGCCGCAAATACACGGCTGCTTTTGGCTGACAGTCATCTCGACCGTAGGATCTAAAAAATACCAACGCTCATCATTATTGATTTTGTCTGTCACCTTCACAAAGGCAGACAACTCATGATGTGCTTGCAAATCCTCATTTGTCTTGAAATAAGCCTTAAACTCAACCTGCGCATGGCGTTTACCAAGTTTTGGTGTATGCGCTACGATTTCTAATCCTGCCCAATCTGTCTCTTTTGCCCAAGACTCAATCGCCTGAACATCTAGCAAGTTTTGCTGTACAGGTAGCAAGGTCTTAACGATATATTCTGGCTTGACCAATACAAACGCACTATAACGCGACCGCATGAGACGCTCAGCAGAGCCCGCTTTTACGCCATCTGTCTTATCAGCTTCTTCGCTCAATAAACTGTCATGATAAGGCTGACAGCAATCTTTATAAAGTAGCGGTGAGCTCAAAGATTGTGATATTGGATTGACTTGGCAAGGGCAGGTTTGTAGAGACATCGACATTATTTACTCGAGTTGATATTCATTTTTTAACAGTTTTATAAATTTTAATTTAGCCAGCTTTTTATCAATTCTGGCCATAGACCGATTTTCAGCTTTGCCCAAGGTGCTGGGTCACGTAGTTGCTGCCAAAATTCATCGAAAGGTGGCGCAAAGTAGATCAAGAGCGCAAGGATGACATACAGCAGCAGATACCACCATTTATCTTTATGCTGATAAAACTTCATCGCCGTACCCGATGAGCGCTTCATTTTCATATTTGATAAATTAACGCTATATAGCTCATCTAATGCCAAATGTACCATTGCGCCACTGAATAAAAACAAACCGTAAAACCAGCTGGCCGTCAGTGGAAGTTGTAGCACGCTGTAGCTTAGGTAGGTTAGCCCCAGACCCAGTATCGCCATATAGGGTACAGAATGCATGACGCCGCGATGTACGGTCATGGTGGTAAAGATATGAAAAACCACGTAACGCATAAAACCGTAGCCAGCTAGCCATAAAGCTATTAGCGCCAATAAGCTCAGATCACTACGCCAATGCATCACCAGACCAAAGGCAAAGATAAACGAGGTGATATTAAAACCCAGCTTAATCGGTGTCGAATTGTCAGAATCCAAATCAGGCAGCAGCCCACCGATGGTACCGAGCGCCACGCACATCAAAAACCCTGAATCATCAATCAATCCCGCTTTATAAACCGTCAAACTCAGCGTACCACTGGCCATGAATGCGACATTTAAGTGGGTATTAAAATTTGCCATAAAGATTTGCCATAAAATATCGCTAAAAAGGGTGCTTAAAGCTGCCTATCTCGCAGCAAAAAAGCGCTCTATGATACCATAGACAAGCCCTACGTCTACTAGAGATCCGCCCCATGACCGTCATTGATTTATCCACCACACTCCATTCTGATGTGCCTATTAAAAGCCTGTCTACACGCGACGGCAGCCTTGATAAAAGCTTTGCTGAAATCGATTGGCAAGCGCCGTGGTTGGCTCATTTACACCAATTGGATTATATCAGTAACGCCATCGCTCAGCTCAGTGGGGCAAATGCTGAAGGCTTTGACAATGCTGAAGGCTCTCATAAAGCTGAAGGCTCTAACGGAGACGAACCAAAGAGTCGGTTTAACGTGATTGCTAAGGTTTTAAACGAAGCGTTAAACCAGAAAAGTGAGCATTTGCAAAGCCAGCTACCGACCACCAAGCCCACGCAAAATACTCAAGCGCATACGCTAAACTTTGTCTCACAGCATGCGTTGCCAGAAGGCGAGGCGTACGAGAGCTTTATCGCTACGACGGGGAATATCCCGACGCGTGACAACTTGCATGATTTATTCAACGGTAGCATTTGGCTGACCTTTCCGAAGACTAAAGCACTGCTCAATTATTATCATATGGCGGAGATTGCCCATCAGGGAATTGGCGCTAGTAGAGGACGCGTCCGCGATACCATCACCGTATTTGATGAAAATGGGGCAGTGCTAGTGACGTCTGAACCATTTATTGGCGAGGCGCTGATTGATTTTAATTGGCAAGCAAGTTTGGTAGAGTCACGTAATAGCTGGGACAATCCACAGCAACTGAATCGTCAGTCTCAGACTGCGGTTTATATTTTTGGTCATGCACTGCTGGAGCAATTAATACGACCGCGCAAACCTTTATGCGCCCACAGTATCGTTATTGATGTGTCGCAGGATTTTTTTAGTTTATCGTTGTCCGCACGCATGGTCTATTTAGACAGCAAAATTGCTCAATATATGGATAAATTGTTGTCACAAGATAACGTCACACCGCGTCAGCTTGCCCCTTTACCTATTTTGGGCGTGCCGCATTTTTGGGCAGAAAATGCCGATATGAGCTTTTATGAAGACCCTTATGTGTTCCGTCATGGTCGCCGCAAAAGCAAAAAGTGAAAAATCATTGAACACCTTATTTATAAACCGCTAAGCTGCTATTGCGTTTACGATTGTGCCACGATTTGACTACGTCTAGGCGTTAACAAAGCGCTCTAGATTTGTTATGGTAAAGGAGAGTCGTTATGAACGACGCAAGGTCTAATGATTTTTCTTCGAAATTCCAACTATGAAAATACAAAATTCATTTAAGCCTTTTTCAAACGAATACCTTTATAGCAAATCCATCTAGCCACCAGTTATAACAATAAATTCATAACAATCTACCCAGTAGATAAGGAAGCTACCATGAGTGATATCTTTGACGTAAAAGACACCCTGTCGGTCGATGGCAAGGAACATGCCTACTACAGCCTGCCTGAGCTGACCAAAACTTATAGCAATATCAGTAAACTGCCATATTGCATGAAAGTCGTATTAGAAAACCTACTGCGTAATGAAGACGACGGTCAATCTGTCGGTAAAAACCACATCGAAGCGGTTGCCAATTGGGACGCAGGTGCTGAAGCTTCAAAAGAAATCGCCTTTATGCCTGCTCGCGTCGTCTTGCAGGATTTCACTGGTGTACCATCGGTCGTCGATTTGGCCGCCATGCGTGATGCGGTGGTTGAGCTGGGCGGTAAAGCCGAGCAAATCAACCCGTTTATCCCTAGTGAATTGGTCGTTGATCACTCCGTGCAAGTCGATGCTTATGGTCGCGAAGATGCGCTAGATTTGAACGAAAAGATCGAATTTAAGCGTAATAATGAGCGCTATGAGTTCTTGCATTGGGGTCGTAACGCCTTTGAAAACTTCGTTGTCGTACCGCCAGCGACTGGTATTGTCCATCAAGTCAACCTTGAGTACTTAGCACGTGTGGTGATGGCTGCTGACGTAGATGGAGAATTAACCGCTTATCCTGATACGGTGTTTGGTACTGACAGTCATACTACGATGATTAATGGTATCGGTGTGCTTGGTTGGGGCGTGGGCGGTATTGAAGCAGAAGCTGCCATGCTTGGTCAGCCATCATCGATGCTGATTCCACAAGTCGTTGGTTTTGAGATGACTGGTAAATTAACCGAAGGCGTGACCGCTACAGATTTGGTATTGCGTGTGGTTGAGATGCTACGTGCCCATGGTGTGGTTGGCAAGTTCGTCGAATTCTACGGTGAAGGCCTACACAGTATGCCGCTCGCCGATCGTGCAACGATTGCTAATATGTCACCAGAATATGGTGCGACTTGCGGTATCTTCCCTATTGACCAAATGGCGATTGATTATCTGCGCTTATCAGGTCGTGACGAAGCTCAAATTGAGCTGGTTGAAAAATATGCCAAAGCACAAGGCATGTGGCACGATGCCGACACCCCAGCAGCGACCTATTCAAGCAACTTGCATTTAGACTTGTCCTCAGTACAGCCTGCGCTTGCTGGTCCTAACTTGCCACAACAGCGTATCAACTTATCTGATATGCATGAAAAATTTGGTGAAACCTTAGAAAAAATGACTAAAGACCGCAAGTCAGAAGTCGAAGGTAAAGTACGCTTTGACCAAGAAGGCGGTGAGCAAGAGCAAGCTGAGGCCTTAGCAGCGCAGCCAAAGGTCAATAATAATCAAAATGATGGATATCAGCCTGCCAATGGGGTGTTCTCCACAGTAAAAATTGATGATCGTGATCATAAGCTGCGTGATGGTTCCGTGGTTATCGCAGCGATCACCTCTTGTACCAACACCTCAAACCCTGCGGTGATGATTGGTGCTGGGTTGGTAGCGAAAAAAGCTGCTGCCAAAGGTCTCAAAGCTAAGCCTTGGGTAAAAACCTCACTAGCACCTGGTTCTAAAGTCGTCACTGATTACCTAGAAAAAACCAAATTGATGGATGAGCTAGAAAAAACGGGCTTTTACTTAGTCGGTTATGGTTGTACGACTTGTATCGGTAACTCAGGCCCGCTTCTCGAATCTATCGAGAAAGGTATTGAAGAAAATGACTTGGTCGCTGCGGCTGTACTGTCTGGTAACCGTAACTTTGAAGGTCGTATCCACTCGCATGTGAAAGCAAGCTACTTGGCGTCACCGCCATTGGTCGTCGCTTATGCACTCGCTGGTACGGTCGATATCGATATGACTACCCATCCGCTAGGTCAAGACCAAGATGGCAATGATGTGTTCCTAAAAGACATCTGGCCAACATCAGAAGAGATCAATGAGCTGATTGCCAACAATATCGACGCTGAAATGTTCCGCAAAAACTATGGCGAAGTGTTTGACGGTAGTGCTGCTTGGAACGCCATTAGCTCAGCCGATAGCCAGCTGTATCCATGGGATGAAGGCTCGACATATATTAAAAACCCACCGTTCTTTGATGGTATGACCATGGAACCAGACGGTATCCGTGATATCGAAGGCGCACGCATCTTAGGTCTGTTCGGTGATTCAATCACGACCGATCACATCTCACCAGCGGGTAATATCGATCCTGACTCGCCAGCAGGCAAATACTTGCAAGAGCGCGGTGTGATGCAAGCCGACTTCAATAGCTATGGCTCACGCCGTGGTAATGATGCGGTCATGACTCGAGGTACTTTCGCTAATATCCGTATCAAGAACACGATGATGGGTGGTAAAGAAGGCGGCTATACGTATTATTTCAAGGGCGACAGCGCCACGCTACAAGACGGTGAAGAAATGGCCGTCTATGATGCGGCGATGAAGTATAAAGAAGACAAGCGTCCCTTAGTCGTCCTTGGCGGCGCGGAGTATGGTTCTGGCTCTAGCCGTGACTGGGCAGCTAAAGGTACTATTTTGCTCGGCGTAAAAGCGGTACTAACCAGCTCGTTTGAACGTATTCACCGCTCAAACCTAGTCGGCATGGGCGTGTTGCCATTGACCTTTAAAGAAGGTGAAAACGCTGAGACTTACAAGCTCGATGGTTCAGAAGTGATCAGCATTAGTGGTCTCGATAATGGTGAAAGCAAAACCGCCAAAGTCACCGCCACTCGTGCTGATGGGTCGGCCGAAACCTTTGAGGTAAACGTCGGTCTACAAACGCCAAAAGAGCGCGAATACGTGCGTCATGGCGGCGTGTTGCACTATGTGCTACGTCAATTGGCGGCTGAGAATAAAGACGCTGCTTAATGACTGGTTAGACTTAGCATGACAAAAAGCCCAATCCCAGTAAAATAGGGATTGGGCTTTTTTATTGGGTGAGAAGGAATAAGTAAGTATGTGAGACAGTTTTTCTAACGCAAGGAAAATCTGTAATTTTCTGGTAGTCTTGGCTAATATTGTTTTATTGTCTAAGCGACTATTCTTGATCAAGTCGCTGTATGCTTTTTACCTTACCAAGGTACTGTTATTATTAGGATTAATCTGCACTTTAAGATAACTGTTAATAGTTCATTCAAGACTTTTGCTACCAATCATTGGTAGCAAAAATTCAAAGACTCTCTACATCGATATCAGCGGAACCAAACATATCTCTTGGTATCGTATTTTCTATAGAAGGCTTCGGGATTTCTCTTGCTAGTACTTTCTCTGAAAACTGCACGATTGAGTAAATTAAATTATACGCATCAGATAAGTTAGCGGCGTGCTTGCCTGCAGTTATTGAAATACCGCCACTTCCATTAACAAAGTTAACCATGCCATTAGATTGTGCTAGGTTTTCTGTAATCGTTCCTCTCATTATCCCAGGACGTATAAAATGAGTTTTTATTTTAAGTGGAGATCCGCTTGCTACAGTAAACCAACTAACTGAACCAAGAACAGATGAATTCAAAGCTACAATTTGGTCAGCTTTCTGTGCGATATGAGCCGAAACATTTCTAATATCTCTAATGTTTTGTAGTTTGGAGTTTATTTCATTTTTAGAAAATTCTTTAGGCAGAGTATGAGAATTTGGTTGCAACACCCACAAAGACCTGAAACGATCTGCTGTATCAATGAATGCCCAAACATCAAGAAAAATGTGTGTAAATCCTGTCGTATTTTTCCCATTAGAGCTTTCAAAAGATAGTTTGGTTAATGAGTCACACATCCTACTATATGCCATTTCAATGATTTCTATAGCATGTCGCATCCCATCAATAAAAACAGCTTGTTTGGGATGCATATTTACTGGAAGATTTAGCAGTGGTGAGCTTTCTGTAATCATATTTTTACTCTATAGGTTGTCTAAATACAAATCGTGAAATTTTTAAAAAAAAGTTGAGTTTTAACATTAAAAATGTTGGGTTACTTTTCTTTGTACTATTTTTCTAAGCTTTACTTACGAAACTAACCCATCCTCTACCGTTTATTCCCATTGCTTCAACCTTTCTCAGTCAACAGCCTAATTCCCAGCCCGATAAACACCACACCACTGATTCTATTTAACATCGTTTCAATAGAGGGGTTTTCCCGCAGGCGTGAGCTAAATCGTGCAGCCAATAACGCCAAACACAAGCACCAAACAAAACCAGTCACAGCAAAAGTCAGTCCTAACATTAAAAATGACAGCATGCCATAAGCATAACTGGAGTCAATAAACTGCGGGAAAAATGCCAAGAAGAACAAGGCGACCTTTGGATTAAACACATTGGTTAATACGCCTTGCTTATAGATTTTCCAGCCATCGACATCCTTTTGAATAGTAACGTGCTGATCTTTGGACAAACTGTTCGCTATTGAGTTCGAGCTTTTGCTCGTTAGCATCTTAAAGCCTAAATAGCACAAGTAACTGGCCCCAATATATTTGACGAGCATAAATGCCGTAGGAGAGTTGGCAAGCAACACTGATAACCCGAGCGCCGCCAATAACGTATGTACCAAAATGCCTGAGGTGATGCCCAACACAGAATAAAGCCCTGCTGTTTGCCCTTGCGCCATACTACGGGTGATGATGTACATACTGTCCGTGCCTGGGGTTAGGTTTAACAGAATAGCCGCCAAAATAAATCCCAAATAATTTTCAATACCGAACATCGTAATCACCTCCCTTTGATAGTTCTAGACATCCCTATGTTATAGTCAATCCTCTATAAATTGGATACGGTGTCAAGCTTGCTTAGTCTACTACTTGTAGTACTTTCACTCGCCTTCCTTGTATCCAAATTATACTGAACCGACTATATAGAGTGTTTATATATTTTATAGGATAGATAGTAGTGAGCTTAAGTTGAATTAGCAAGAACACCCATCTTTCATCAAATCCTATCACGTCCGATATCCGCAAAATCAACCTCGCTCAAACCAAGTTATCTCAATCATTACAAACCCTCGCTACATTCAAATTTTCGTCTTATTCAAACCCAATAAATTGTACCTATTTGCTTGTATGAATCTCGCAAAAACACATAAAACAGCATTTCTGAAGCCATTAAAACGTTATGATCACAATATTTTTTATGACTTAACCAACCCATTTAACACCGCTAAATAAATAGCCAGCCAAATTGAGTACACCATGACCAGACGCGACCTTATTACCTTTTTTGCACTTTCCTTTATGTGGTCGCTCTCATTTATATTTTATCGGGTGGGTGTCCCTGAGTTTGGCTCGTTGGCATTTGCCAGCCTGCGTGTGGTATTTGCTGGCTTAACCATGCTTGTTTTTGTGTTAATCAGCGCAAAAAATCGCAAAGGTATTAAAGAAAGCTACAAAATGCTGACCGTCGTTGGTTTGTTCTCCGCTGCGATTCCCTTTGTGCTATTTTCCTTTTCAGCGCAGACCGTAAACGCTGGGGTATTGGCGGTACTTAATGCTTCTGTGCCAATGATGAGCGGTTTTATTGCCAGTACGTTCTTTAAGGAAAGACTGACTAAGCGGCAAACGCTAGGGTTGGTGATTGGCCTTGTTGGGGTGATTATTTTGATGAGTGAGAACTTGTTTGGTGCGCAAGGGCAGGGCTTGGGGACGGATTTAGGCTCAGCGTTGTTACCGATGGGTTATGCGCTATTTGCCTGTGTTGGCTATGCGATAGGGGCAAACATCACTAGAAACTATCTGTATGACATCTCACCGATTGCTATTACGGCAGGCTCACTAATCATCGCAAGCGTGGTGATGATGCCAATTGCTGTATATAAATTCCCTTATGGCGCAAGTATTAGCCTGCAAGCTTGGGTATCGGTGATTTGTATCGGGGTGTTTTCGACCGCCATTGCGCTTATCTTTATGAACCAGTTGATCAAAAATATTGGCCCGATGCGTGCGACCAGTATTACGCTGGTTATTCCCATTTTTGCGATATTTTTTGGTTATGTGTTGCTTGGTGAAGCATTGGATATCGGCGCTATCATTGGCTCAGTCGTGATTTTGTTTGGCACTTATCTATCATTAAACTTGTCGTTAAAAGGCTTGGTCAAGTCGTAAACGATTTCATCGGACAGACCAGTAGTTTGTCTGATAAAGTCTCAAGCGGTGATTGAGCGTTGAAGTGAGTTGCAATAAGCCATTATAAAAATTATAGACATAAAAAATCCCAGTCACCGTATGATGACTGGGATTTTTTATTGTTCGCTTATTAGTCTAACCTGATGCTTAAAGGTGCTAAGCAAAAGTGCTAACAAGTGACGCCGTATAGTGGCGTCCCCAGGGGGATTCGAACCCCCGTTACCGCCGTGAAAGGGCGGTGTCCTAGGCCTCTAGACGATGGGGACGCATAGAGTGTTATAACCAGTGGTTACAACGGTACTTCACAATATCAGAGTGCTTATCTATTAATAATAGAGCAAGCCTTGCCTAGGTGCTGATATCGTCCTACTAGCGAGTATTTATTCTAAAGTGTCAGTAAACTGAGCTTTGTCTTAAATAGTATGGTGGAGCTAAACGGAGTCGAACCGTTGACCCCTTGCATGCCATGCAAGTGCTCTACCAACTGAGCTATAGCCCCTCGCTAAGAGTGTGCGTATTTTAGGTAACAGCAGCCTTCTTGTCAACCACTATTTCAAAAATAATGCATAAATATGCGAAAAAACGTGGTTAAAGCGATTTTAGCTGCTTAACAAGCCCAAATTAGCGTGGATTTTGCTTGAGAGCGATCTCTTTGATGGCTTTATCGGTGAAGAATTCTTCTTCGGTGCCATCTGAAAAAATAATGGCACTGCATTCTGTGGGGATATATTGTCCACCTTTTTGTTGTACTGTACTAATTCCTTTAAAGCCAACGATGTCAGATTTTTTTAATCGATCGACATTATGATTGGTATAACCACAGTAAGTGGTGTATATCCACTTTAAGTCATCAAAGTCCTGACCCTTTGTCAGGGTAAGTTTTGCATCATAAAGCTCTTTTACGATGGCATCATAGTATTTCTGCGCTTCTTTGAGCGTGTTAAAGACATAATCTTTACTTTCTATCGTGACAGTTTTGGCGGCCATGTTTAGTTCCAATTAAGAGTTTTGACAGTAGAAGGGTATAGTCAGGTCAATATAAAAAAGAGACAGCGTGACTGATATAAATTTTTTGTCGCCTCTGTCTGCGTAGGCACAGCAAGCAAGAAAAATTTATACCAGTCACGCATTATAATGTCATGTATCTATTTATTTAGTAGCGACTATAGTAATGCTGACTAAGAATGAAAAAGGGTCAGAACTGGCCTGACCCTTTCAAATCCAAAAATTTCAGCTAATTTATTACTCAGTAGCTAAGCTATTCAGCAGCCAAAAAGTCTGGCAATTCTGCTGCTTGTTTCTCTAGTTTTTTGAGTTTCTTTTTACCTAAGCCGCCCAGCACGTCAACGGCATGACGCAAGCGTGTCAGCGTCATATCAGCACCGATAATCGCCATAGAGTTCATGACCGGCGTTGATGACGTGCTACCAGCGATAGCGATAAAGAACGGTGCCATAAAGTCACGCATCTTAATATCGAGGTGAGCGGCAAGACCTTTTAGCGTGGCGTAGATGTTTTCTTCTGACCAAGTAGGCAAGACTTCTAGCTGCCATAATGACAGCTGTAGCATCTCCATGATTTGCTCAGGTGTGAGCGACTTATGCGTAAAGCTTTCAGCATTGATAGCAGGTAGGTTTTGGAAGTAGAAACCACTCCAATTAACGGCATCAGACAGTAGTTCAATACGTGGCTGAATCGCCGCTGCGATAGCGGTTAGCTTGTCACTGTTGCTTGCCCATTCAAGGATTTTATTTTTTAGCTCTTCTGGCGTGAGTGCGCGTAGCCATTCAGAATTGAGCCAGTTGAGCTTTTCGATATCGAAAATAGGGCCGCCAAGCGACACACGTTGAATGTCAAAGCTGGCAATCATTTCTTCTAAGGTAAATTGTTCTGCTTCGTCAGGCATCGAGTAGCCCATACGACCGAGATAGTTTAGCAACGCTTCAGGGAGCACACCCGCATCACGATAGTAGGTGATAGAGGTTGGATTTTTACGCTTAGACAGTTTTGATTTGTCTGGGTTACGCAGTAATGGCATGTGGCAAAGGACTGGCATCTCCCAACCAAAATACTCATAAAGCAGCTGATGTTTAGGCGCAGAGTTGAGCCACTCTTCACCACGCAACACATGGCTGATGTCCATCAAATGGTCATCAACGACGTTGGCTAGATGATACGTTGGCATGCCGTCGGTTTTTAGCAATACTTGCATATCGACTTGTGTCCAAGGAATCTCAACCGTACCGCGTAGCATGTCATGTACTTGACAGATACCTTCGGTAGGCACACGCATACGAATCACATGCGGTTTGCCCTCGCTTACCAATTGCGCGGTTTTTTCTGCGGCTAAATGGGCACAGCGACCATCATAACGTGGGGTTTCGCCATTGGCCATTTGCTCGGCACGCATGGTATCTAGCTCTTCGCTGGTACAAAAACAACGAAATGCATGATCTTTATCTATTAGCATCTCGGCGTGTTTGGTATAGATGTCGCTACGCTCGCTTTGACGATAAGGCGCATGTGGGCCGCCAATATCTGGGCCTTCTGCCCAATCAAGTCCTACCCAACGTAAGGCGTCCAAAATCATTTGCTCTGATTGCTCAGTTGAACGTGTCTGATCGGTGTCTTCAATACGTAAAATAAATTCGCCGCCATGGGCTTTAGCAAAAGCCAAATTGAATAGCGCAATATAAGCAGTACCTACGTGTGGAAAGCCAGTTGGTGAGGGTGCGATACGAGTGCGCACAGGGCGCGTTGGTGCTTGGGTTGGTTTTTGGGTCGATGTTTGCGTCATAGGAATCTCAGAATGTTGTTGTTAATGAAATAAGGCAGTGAAAGAGGGTAAGGACAAATATGAATCAAAATTTTGAAAAAATACGGATGAAACAATAGCCGTCAATGTTGAAAAATAGCGTAAAATATAGCGCTAGTATAACAGAGAGATGTGATATTTTTAATGAAAAGCCCTTCTAGCGCTTGACTACCAGCGTATCCTTGCGATAATAATGTTAGACAAGGCATAACTTGTTTATTTTCATCCGATTTTTTACTATTACTGGCCATTATGGTCGTCATCTACTGAGTTGTTTGTGTCATTATCAAAATCTAAATCTAATCTAACGCCAAATGTTAACGCCAGTCCTTCTGCTGCTACTGATAGCCCTGAGTCAGTGCTTAGCCCATCTGCTATGGAAGACACTTCTGTTCAAGACCCTAATCAAGGCGATAAGGTGTCAGATGAATTAAGTTTCGTTCACGATGCTGTGCTACTGCAAGAAGCCGTCGCCGCTGTGCTTGGTGTTAATGGGCTGCCCAAGCACACAGGCAGTGACGAACAAAGCAGTGACCGTCAAAATAGCTTGCAAATAAGTGGCATCTACGTCGACGCAACCTTTGGTCGCGGTGGTCATAGCAGGCTACTATTGAGTCAACTTGCTGATGATGCCACGTTGATCGTCTTTGATAAAGACCCGACCGCTATTGCCGTTGCTCGTGAATTGGCAACTACCGACAGTCGCGTAAAAGTGGTTCATGACAGCTTTGCGACATTGACGGACAGTCTGGCTGCTATGGGTATCGTGCAAGTTGATGGCTTGATGGCGGATTTGGGTATTTCCTCACCGCAAATTGATGATGGTAGCCGTGGCTTTAGCTTTATGCGCGACGGTGCGGTGGACATGCGTATGGATACCAGTCGTGGCCAGTCGGTCGCTGAGTGGTTAGAAAAAGTTGACGATGAAACCTTGGCCAATGTGCTTTATGAGTTTGGTGAAGAGCGTCACAGTCGCCGTATTGCGCGTGCGATTAAGCAGATGGAAAGTTACAAGTCCACGCTTGAGCTGGCAGAAGTGATAAAAGTGGCGCATCCTAACTGGCAGCGCGGCAAGCATCCAGCCACACAAAGCTTTCAAGCCATGCGTATTTTTATTAACAATGAGCTGGGCGATGTCGATGACTTTTTAGAACAAAGTATTCCTATATTAAAGTCAGGCGGTCAGTTGGCAGTCATCAGCTTTCATTCGTTAGAAGATCGCCGCATTAAGCAGTTTTTGCAGCGTCATAGCAAAGGGCAATATCCAGAAGACGAAAATCTGCCAATGCCGCCAAATCGTCCACGGTATTTTAGCAAGCCCAAACGTGTTGGCCCTAGTAAAGCTGAGGTCAGTCATAATCCGCGCTCGCGTAGTGCATGGTTGCGATTAGCGACACGTACGGATACCGATTATCAGCAAACGCTAAAGCAATAAAACCTGTCGATGGCATGCTCTAGTATTCTGGTGAGTGAATGTGACTAAATGTCTTAATATTTACGCAACTGTTAAAAAGCTGTAAATATTATCTGCTAGGCTCAGCAGTTACTTTTTTGTTTATATATGAGCTAATTTGGCGATGACGATTAGTTCTTAGCATAGATGACAGTTGGTTTTAGAATAAACGTCAATCATGGCAGGTTTTTATGGCTATCATTGCACAGCATGTTTGGTTGTATTTTTCTTGATGGTACTGAGCAGGGATGAGATTGTTATTACCTGCAGACAGTTGCTGCTCTTTTATATTTGAAGTTTACTTTTTTGAGATCGTCATGGCAATATCTGACAAACCAGCAAACCGTCGCGCCGCTACAGCCAATACCACTGACGTTGGCGAGCTATTCGTGCGCCGCTTTAATGTGGTCAGTATTTATGTCGCCGTGTTATTGCTATTGGCAGCGGCTATCGTCTGGAGCGGTATCAAAACCGCTGAGGAAGTGCAGCAATATCATCAGGATTATAGAACCTTGCAAGACATGAAAAAACAAGAACGTAAGCTGAAAATTGAACACCAGCGCCTCTTAATTGAACAGCAAACCTTTAGTGCGACCCCGCAAATAGCCAGTCGTGCTGTTGCTGAGCTTGGCATGTTTTCACCAGCCCTCACAGATAAGCTCATCATTCAGCCGGGTGCTGCCGTTGCATTGGCACCAGCCCAGCCGTCTAGCGCAGAGATGATTAGAGTCAATGATTCAGACGTAATCGAAACGGACGCTCCTGTGACCGACGCCAACCTTGCGGAGGCAGGACAATGAGTGATAAAAAGCCAAATACCAATCGCGGTAAAACAACCGCAAAAAATACCAGTAAAAAACCTGCCAGCGGTAAAGTGACCAAGCCTTTGCGTCCTGCTAGTGCGGCCAAATCAGGACAAACTGACAGCAAGTCCTCAGACACTCGCAAAGCCAAACTCTTTGGTCGCCTCAAAAAAAATGAAGATCAAGGCGCGTATACCAGTGTCAAAAACCGTAAAAAAATGGTGTTTAATAGGGCTACTGGTGCATCATCTCGTGGCGGCTTTGAGTACGATAAAAACCGATTCCGTACTGTTTGGGGCATGGCGCTTGTTGTACTGGCGCTACTAATAGGACGTGCCTATTATATCCAAGTGGCCAACGCGCAATTTTATCAAGATAAAGGTAACGAGCTCATCACCAGCGTACGGACGCAAAAGTCCTACCGCGGTATGATTACCGATCGCAATAATCTACCATTAGCCGTTAGTGCACCGCTTGCGACTGTCTCCTTTAGTCCGCATGATTATTCACGCGAATACTACGAGCTTAAACGCATTAAAATCACCAATCCTAATAGTCCACAGCTACAAGCACGCATGCAAAAGCGACTGGATAATATGGATCTGACTCGACTGGCAGCGGCAGCGAATATTCCGGTCAGTGAATTAAAAAAGGTTACTGCTGTCGACGATAGTATTGATGTCACCGATGAAGCGGCGGTAAAAGCAGCACTACCATCGGGCGCAGGCTCGCATTATTTGCCACTACTGAATAAAGTGACGCCTGAGATAGCTCAAGGCGTCAGCTCGCTTGACTTCCCTGGTGTGTACGAAAAAAACTTCTTTCAGCGTTATTATCCGCAGCCCCAACCGAACTCGCAGCTGTTGGGTTTTATGGGGCAAAATGCCAACGATCCTGAAGGTGGCTATGAGGGACGCGCCGGTATCGAGCGCCAATTTGAAGAAGATCTGGCAGGTGATGATGGTAAGGTGTTGGTACTTAAAGACGCCAAACAAAACAGCCTAAAAGAAATCAAACAGGTTGAGCCAGAAATACCTGGCAAAGACGTGGCGTTGACGATTGATTCACGTTTACAGTATTTGCTTTACAAAGAGCTAGAGAAAGTAGGGCGCTTGCAACAAGCCCGCTGGTCAACTGGCATGGTCGTTGATGTGCAGACTGGTGAAGTGTTGGCATTGTCGACATGGCCATCATTTAACTCAAATAATCTAAATGAGATGACTGGTGAAAACCAGCGTAACCGTGCGCTCCTTGATGTATTTGAACCGGGTTCAGTCATGAAGCCATTTACCGTTGCTGCCGCGCTAGATTCGGGCAAATACACATCGACTACTCTAATTGATACCAATCCGGGTTCAATTCGTGTACGTGGTTATACCATTCGTGACCATAATAATTTGGGCACCATCAATCTTGCCACACTCCTACAAAAATCAAGTAACGTGGCCTCGACCAAGATTGCCTTATCTTTACCCGCTGATGCCATTACCAATATGCAAAAGCAATTTGGCTTTGGTTCAAAGACACCGTTAAAGTTCCCAGCGGAAGGCAGTGGGCTTGTGGTTACACCGGAAGAAAAAGAGACCTCACGTCGTGCAACGATCAGTTATGGTTATGGTATGGAGGCGACTGTAGCGCAGGTGGCGCAGGCTTATTCGGCATTGGCAGCAGGCGGGGTCATGCATCCTTTGACCTTGGTTAAGAGTGACAAAGTGCAGCCAAGCAAACGCATCATGGCGCACGAACAAGCCATGTCGATTGTACAGATGTTAGAGAGCGTCACAGAGCCTGGTGGTACTGCAAAAGCGGCGGCCATTGATGGTTATCGCGTGGCAGGTAAGACGGGTACGTCGCGCCGTATCAACCCAGCAGGTGGTTACTATACTGACCAATATCGCAACGTCTTTGCTGGCATGGCGCCAGCATCAAACCCAAGACTGGTCGGTGTCATCTTAGTAGAAGACCCTAGAGGGCTTCATTATGCTGGTCTGACCGCAGCCCCCGTATTCCATAACGTCATGAAAGAAGCGCTACGCCTCTATAATGTGCCATTAGATAAGCCCTTAAAAACTGAAGCCCAATAGGCATGGATATGGATTTTTGAGTATCCAGCTACTAATGATCTGATTTGTTTTAACTGTTTAGGATTTGCCAATGACTATGCTCACTTCATCGCCAACCAGTGCTACGGTTAACTTGCAACAGCTTATGGATGCTAGCAATCGTAATGACCATCGCCTAGCGCAGGCATTATCGGCGATGATAGCAGCATCAGCTCAAGCGCTGGCCACTCAAACATCAACAAATCAGGCAGCTTCTGCTCAACTAAATACAGTGGCCAACGTACCGTTTCAGCGGTTTCGTTTGGACAGCCGTCAGGTAGCGCCAAACGACGTGTTTGTACTACTAAAGAGCCATACACCAAACTGCCAAAAAAGTCGTGATTACCTTTATCAAGCCGCTAAAAATGCGGCTTTTATCCTATCAGAAATCGATCCGATTGCTTTGCTTGCCACAGCCAATGTGCCACCACATGCCAATATTGCTCTAAGCATGGATGACTCACCATCTATAGCGAAGCAGCAATTAGACTCCTTGCCTTGCCCTGTTTTATATGTGCCCAACATCCGTGATTTTTTAGGCGATTTAATCCAATCTCATTTGCAGTATCAGCAGCCAGTGTCACTACCAGCAGTAGTGGCAGTGACAGGTACCAATGGCAAAACCACCATCAGTCAATTGGTGGCGCAATTAACCCAGTTAACTGGTATGAGCAGTGCGGTCATGGGTACGGCGGGTAACGGTAGACTGGGTGCATTGGTGCAAGCCAGTCATACCACTGGCGATGCGCTAGCCGTCCAGCAGTTCTTATATCAAATGGGGTTAGAGAACGCCGAGCTATTGGCATTGGAAGCCAGCTCACATGGTTTAGATCAGCAGCGTTTGCAAGGTATGCCTGTGTCGGTGGCGATTTATACCAACCTAAGCCGCGATCATTTGGATTATCATGCTGATATGGCAGAGTACGCATCGGCCAAAGCCAGATTGTTTGATAAAGCCCATTTTCCGGATTTGACCCACGCTATTATCAATATCGATGATGAGCATGCGCAGGTTATGTTGGATACTGCTCATGCCAGCGACTTGACGGTTTGGACCTATAGTTTGGATGCTTCAAAAACGGCTACTTTTGTCGCCGCTAAAATCAAGCCCAGCTTACAAGGTGTCGAGATTAGCCTGCATACAGATTTCGGCGATGGGAAAATTAATAATTTAGATATCGTTAGTCCATTACTTGGACGTTTTAACGTGGCGAATTTGCTTGCTGCTATGGCAGCAGCGGTGGCGATTGGTGCTAAGTCAAATGTAAGTATTGAGCGCATTGCGACTGCTGTTGCACAGTTACAAGGTGCGGTTGGCCGTATGCAACGTGTGGCCTCTAATGATGGCTGCTTTATCGTTGATTATGCGCATACGCCTGACGCCTTAAGTCAGGTATTAGCCAGTCTAAAAACCCATTGCAAAGGTCAGCTATGGGCAGTGTTTGGCTGCGGTGGCGACCGTGATGCAGGCAAGCGCCCATTGATGGCGCAAGCAGGGCTGGCAGGTGCGGATCAAGTGATTTTAACGGCAGATAACCCACGCACCGAAGACCCACAAGTGATCTTGCAAGATATGCAAGCAGGCATGAGTGCGGAGCAATATCAGCGTACCCATATCGAACCAGCACGGCAAACAGCGATTGAATATGCCGTCAATCAAGCGGCTGCGGATGATATTGTGGTCATCGCTGGCAAAGGTCATGAGACTTATCAAGAAATCAATAATGTCCGTTATGATTTTGAAGACAGCGTTATTTTACAACATGCCCTAGCGCACGCTGGGCGCGTATAAAAAAGTGCTGTCTAAATGTTTAGCATCAATAATTTTTAGCACCAATAATTTTTTTAATAATATTTATAAGTTTTAACATGCCGGGTCTGTTGAACATTCAAATGTGGAACTGGCAGTGTCTATTTTTTAGACAATACGCAGTGAAATTTTTGATGCCTAGTCGTTCTAGGTTAGACAATTTCGCCATGTATTGGCAAAAAATAGACCTGCCCTGAAAGGCTGATGCTAAAACCACCCCAAATGTTGTTGCAAACCTAGCTAAGGTCTCGACATTATCATCGGTTTACGCCTAGTTTGGGGCAATTTTAGCGATCAGCAGTCCTAATATTTGAATGTTCAACAGACCCTAATTATATCAGTAAGATATTCTGCCAGAACTAACTCAACAGTACACCGCATAAACCGACAACAGCTATAACACGTTGAACAATCAAGCTGTCTTGCAGGTGAGTGTTTAGATAGGTAGCAAACCCTTTGCCGACAGTATATAGACTTAGCATGGCAACAATCATACCGATAAAGAAGCCAGCAATATTACTGTTGGCAGGAACTTCAATGGCATGTGCCGCACCATGGAACATAGCGAGTGCACCAAAGCCAACGATGGCTAAGTTATGCCATGTTTTTATTGATGCTTCGTTGCTTTGATTCGGTGCATGGTTAAAGTAGCGGCTCATAAGTGCTAGGGTTAATAAGACGATAGACAGTAGGATACCGAATTCAATAAACGTGCTGTTAAGGCTCACACTTAAACTCAATGCAAACCCTGCTACCAAACCAATGCCTAATGAGGCAAAGCCTTTTTTAAAGCTGTGCATTTGGGTAAATAGTATGCCCATGCCCAGTGCTAGCATCAGATGGTCGAACCCAGTCAAAGGGTGCAACATACCAGACAACATTGAGTTGCTAAATATGCTCTCTGCTACTATCAAGCCATGTTCTGGGTGAGCAAATGCCAGTGTCGGTAGCGTTGCCAACCATGTTAGCAGTGCTAAGCCACTGACCATTGCCGTTTTGTTAGTCAGGTTTTTACGTGTCATAGATTGTGAGGTTTTTATGGTCATGATAAATCCTTAATGTGTAAGCTAATCGATATGATCACTGTCTGATAATCTGCTTATCATTCAGTAGTTTGCAGAACATCTATTTATGCCATAGCATGTGGCATTACAGGCATGGTCTTACGCTATGTTTATCATGCCTTTATCAAGGATAAAAGCAACGATGTCATCAACGCCTTCACCCGTTTTCATGTTGCTAAAGACCACAGGCTTATCGCCGCGCATTTTTTTGGCATCACGTGCCATCACCTCAAGTGACGCGCCTACGAAAGGGGCAAGGTCGGTTTTATTGATGATGAGTAAGTCCGATTTCATGATACCAGGCCCGCCTTTACGAGGGATTTTGTCGCCTGCCGAGACATCAATGACATATAGCGTCAAGTCGGATAATTCAGGACTAAAGGTGGCTGCCAAATTATCACCACCAGACTCGATGATAATAAGCTCAAGACCTGCAAATTGCTGCTGTAATTCGGCGATGGCAGATAGGTTAATCGAGGCATCTTCACGGATGGCAGTATGCGGGCAGCCACCGGTTTCAACACCGCGAATACGCTCGGCTGGCATGGCCTCATGACGCGTTAAAAATTCAGAGTCTTCTTTGGTATAAATATCATTGGTTACCACTGCCATATTGACGTCATCGCGCAGGCGTTGACACAATCTCAGCGTTAATGCCGTTTTTCCTGAGCCTACAGGGCCACCAATACCTAAGCGTAGTGGTGATAATGTCGTGTCTGAATGTTTGTTTTCGACTTTGGGTGTCAGTGCCATAAATAAATATCCTTAATAAGTTGGTAGGGCTATCAGCGATTAAGAGCGAAATAGGCGGCTATATTGCCTTTCATGCTGGCAAGACAGGAGCGCTAAATTTGGTAAGTTGGCTGATATTTGTAGCTGTTGATAAAGTAGATTTAGCTTTGATATCGTTATGTCAGAGCTATCTGCCATTAACGGCAGCCTTTGAGCGTACAAAAAGCTTTGCTTGACGCGAGCAGCCAGTGGCTGTACTTGTTGGCTTAGTAGCTGTTGCAGCTGCCAAATGATTCGCTGTCCTGCCATTTGCCCAAGCGGTACGGTCTTGACCGCAGCCAGCACCATGTTTTCGATTTGGCCAAAGGCGTAAGTGGTCATGGCTTGTACAGGGTTAAATTGCCAGTGCGAGCTAATATGGGCAAACAGCGGCAAAAACCCATGGGCGAGTAAGCTATCAGGCACATTAAGCTCAAGGACATTATCAAGCCATGCGGATAAAGACAGTGCCAATTGACTTGACTCATAGACGAACTCTTTGGTTTCGCGGCTAGCGTGGTAATCTGCACCTAGAGCATCAGCAAGTGCGACATCCTCAATCATAAGTGCCTCTATCATTAGCGCTAGTAGCGGTAGCTCATAACGACACAATGCCAGCTCCAGATAATCACTCATAAAATCCATACTACTGCTTTCATCATGAATAAGCCCTGACTCAATAGCAGGTTCTATGCCTTGCGAGTAGGTATAACTGCCAATAGGTAAGTTGCTTGACGCCAGCATGAGCAAACGTCCGGTCACATCTGCATGATTCAAATCAGTTATACCTTGTGCGGTACTGTCAGGATGCTGGGAGTGCGTGGCATGATTAGTCATGAGAGTTGCCATGGGTGTGTGAATGGCCGTGATCGTGATGACTATGATTGTGATTGTGATTGTGATTATGATTATGATTATGACTATGAGAGTGAGAATGTCCGCCTTGATTGCCTTTATAAGCACCCGTTTCTGGCTCAAACGGCGCTTGTACGGCTTGGGTATGTAGGCCAAGTTGATGTAACATCGCTTCTAAAACATGGTCAGGCTCAAAGTAGAGGGCAGTAGGGGTCAGCATTAAAGGCACATGGCGGTTGCCTAAATGGTAAGCGCCCTTCATAAGGTCAAAGTTATTATCGGCAGTCACTTTGATTAAGCCTTGCTTGGCGGCCATAATCTGTATTAAATTGCCTTGGTGGTCTGCTAGCACACTGCCATTCTTAATGGTTTCCGTACGTGGCAAATCAACACCAATGGATTCTTGGTGCTGGGTTTCTGCTTTAAAACGGCTACGCTGACGGGTATCGAAATCTAAATATAAAAAGTTTTCTGCCTGTTTTTGGCCTTCAATCACGGCTTGTTGTTCAGCGCTAAGGGTTGATGGATCGAGGCGTTGCGTATAAATGTTCATAAGTATGTTTATAGTCCGTTAAAATAGATGATTCACAGCTGACTGGAGATTATCAGCACGACAATAAAAAGCAGCTAGAATAAAAAATAGCGCTGTGCCATCGGTAGATAGTCGGCAGGCTCACAGGTCAGCAGCTCGCCATCGGCATACACTTCATAGGTCTCAGGATTGACCTCCATCTGAGGACAGTAGCTGTTGAATTTCATGTCTTGTTTGCGTACCTTGCGAATGTTATGTACTGCTTTGATGACCTTTTCTAATCCTAATTGCCTATCAACACCCTTATCAATAGCCACACTTGACATAAAGGTGATGCAAGTCTGCGCCACTGTCTTGGGGAAGCTGCCAAACATGCTGCGATAGTGCACAGGCTGCGGGGTAGAGATAGAAGCATTGGGGTCGCCCATAGGTGCCGCTGCAATCAAACCGCCTTTTATAATTAAATCAGGCTTTACGCCAAAAAATGCAGGCGACCACAACACTAAATCTGCCCATTTTCCCAACTCAAGTGATCCTACTTCATCACTGATGCCATGGGTAATAGCGGGATTGATGGTGTATTTTGCGAGATAGCGTTTGATACGAAAGTTGTCGTTGCCGCTATCAGAATCCGTAGGACTGAGCATGATATTGTCTAAGGACTGCTCCGTTTTAGCTGATTGATCAGGAGCAAGGTGACCACGTTGGGCTTTCATTTTATCAGCCGTTTGCCACGTGCGAATAATGACTTCTCCCACACGTCCCATCGCTTGCGAATCACTACTCATCATGGAGATAGCGCCCATATCTTGTAAAATATCTTCAGCGGCAATGGTTTCTTTACGAATACGGCTTTCTGCAAAAGCGACATCTTCAGCAATGGCTGGGCTTAAGTGGTGACAAACCATAAGCATATCGAGATGCTCGTCAATAGTATTAATGGTGAAAGGGCGCGTCGGGTTGGTTGATGAGGGTAAAACATTGGTTTCGCCAATAGCTTTTAAGATATCTGGTGCATGACCACCGCCAGCGCCTTCGGTATGGAAGGTGTGGATACAGCGGTCTTTAAATGCGCCTAGAGTGCTATCTAAATAGCCGCTTTCATTTAACGTATCAGTATGAATAGCAACCTGCACATCGTATTCTTCAGCCACGCTAAGACAGTTATCAATGGCTTTGGGCGTGGAGCCCCAGTCTTCATGAAGCTTAAGCCCGATAGCACCCGCTTCGATTTGCTCAACAATTGGTGCTGGTAGACTAACATTGCCTTTACCCAAGAATCCGATATTCATCGGAATAGCATCAGTGGCTTTTAGCATGCTGTGGATATGATAGGCACCAGGCGTACAAGTAGTGGCAAGAGTGCCTTCAGCAGGCCCCGTGCCACCGCCTAACATTGTGGTTACACCAGACATTAGCGCCGTCTCACACTGCTGCGGTGCAATGAAATGAATATGACTATCGATACCGCCAGCAGTCAAGATTTTACCTTCTCCTGCGATAATCTCTGTAGCTGCGCCAATAGGTAACGTCACATTAGGCTGAATATCAGGATTACCGGCTTTACCGATGCCACTAATGCGCCCCTCTTTGATAGCGATATCTGCCTTATAGATACCGCTATAGTCCACAATCAGAGCATTGGTAATAATAGTATCGGCAACTTGGTCACCTATTAGCTGTGACTGACCCATGCCATCGCGGATAACCTTACCACCGCCAAATTTAACCTCTTCACCGATGCTAACGCTATCAATGTCAGGCTGGTGATCAATATGACTGGTCAAATCATATTCAACCTCAAGCCATAAATTTGTATCTGCCAAGCGTACTTTGTCCCCTGTGGTAGGGCCAAAATGTTCGGCATAAATACGTCGGTCAATACGTTTTTTCGAGGTGTTTTGAGAGGTTTTAGGGTCTACAACGCCCATAACTTTGCCCGAAAAACCATAAATGTGCTGTCTACCTGAGATGGCAACCAGTTCCACTTCGCGCGCTTGTCCCGGCTCAAAACGTACAGCAGTGCCAGATAGGATATTGAGTCGATAGCCAAGCGTCGACTCTCGATCAAAGCTCAGTGCTGCATTGACTTCATAGAAGTGATAATGAGAACCGATTTGAATAGGGCGGTCGCCGGTATTGATTACTGCTATGGTTTGAACGCAGCGACCAGCATTCAAAGCCATATCGCCTGCTTTAATCTTATATTCGCCTGCTTTCATCGTCATTTTTATTATCCTTAATCGTCTTACGGCAATGGCTTTAGTTCAATATCGTTGTATACGGCTTTACAACAAGCAAGCTATACGATGGGGTTATGTACCGTCACCAGCTTAGTGCCATCAGGGAAAGTGGCTTCAACTTGGACATCATGTATCATCTCTGCAATGCCTTCCATGACGTCATCGGCAGAGAGATAAGTAGCTCCTTCACTCATCAGTTGCGCCACGGTTTTGCCATCACGCGCGCCTTCCATCAGTAACATGCTAATGTAAGCGATAGACTCAGGATAATTGAGCTTGACGCCGCGATTTTTACGACGTTCCGCCACCATACCGGCGGTAAATAGTAAGAGTTTATCTTTTTCTGTAGGATTTAATTGCATAAAGCTTCCTTAATAATTATTGTGCTTTAAAGACTATGAACCGTTTTTAATCTTTATAAAGTAAATGTGCCAAGTTAAATGTGCTAAGTAAAGTCATTCTGGTTTGGTTCAGCATTGTTCAAGGATGAGATTAAGTGGAAGCACATGATATTAAGTGTCCCAAATTCTCGGTCGATGAGGCTCAAGCGTGTACCATTTAGACCTGATAAGCTCGCGGACTTGGTAAAAGGCCTCAAAGCAGGCACGCACATCTGCCCCTAAATAACGGCAATTAATAGCTTGAAAATTGTGAGTACAGTGAATGGGCAGTGACTGCGTATCAATGAGATTACGTATCTCGGTAATAGTGGTATCTAAATATTGGCCGAGCTTGAGCGGATTATTCTGTAACTCAGGCGCAATGACCTCTGTGCTAGGTATTGCCCAAAAAGAGCCATGCACATGTTGATTGTTCAGTCCTAATGGTGAGGTAAACCAGCGCGTATTTGCTTGCTGGGAGGTGCACTCACTGACCAATAAATCACTCTCACGCCATATCTCTAAGCGGTTGGCATAATGCCCATTAGCAAACGTCTCTTGATACGCTTGACGTCCAAATACCGCAATGTCCCAAGTCAATAAACTTGCTGTCTTAGCCAAATAAAAGCGATTATTGGCAGTAGAGACAGAATGATCGTAATAAATGCTTTCTTGTGGGAGCCATTCAAGAATAGCGTGGTTATCAAGGCGGGCATCGATATGCTGTTCTGCGCTGACAGCATCATTAAAACAGTCGTTAGAGGTGTTGCTATTTGCCGATTGAGTACCGTTGTTAAATTTTGATGAATCGCTGGGTCTAGAGGATCGTAATGATTTGCGTTGCCCGTACCATTTACCGGCTCCAGGGGTGGTAATCACCGCATGGCTGTTAGAGTGTAGGTCAAATTCCAATGTTAAGCGGTCATCATCGGCGATACCAGCAGGAGGATACAACACATAAATATGGCAAATGCCTGCTTGACTGTTATCAGTACTATCAGGCTCAGGATACAGCGCGCGCTGCACCATTAATGCCCCAGTATGGGCACGATGATACAGCCGAGTTTTTGCAGTATTAGAGGCGCAGTCGAAATGAAGCTGTAGTGAGGATTGCCAAGTCAAAATTGTATTCCCTTTTAGAAAGTGTCCTTTTAGAAAGTGCCTTTTTAGAAAGTGTCCTTTTAGATTGCCACCAACTCTTGAATGTTGTTTTTTGCCATGTCAACTCCAGCCCCTTGAGCTACCACTTGTCCTCTAGAGAGCACGGTATAGTTATCGGCAAGCTCTTCTGCAAACTCATAAAATTGCTCGACCAATACAATGGCCATTTCACCTTGATAACCTAAATCCCTAATGACCCGCCCGATGTCCTTGATGATAGAGGGCTGAATACCTTCAGTCGGCTCATCGAGTACTAGTACAGATGGCTCTGATGCAAGCGCACGAGCAATAGCGAGTTGCTGCTGCTGACCGCCAGATAGATCGCCACCGCGCCGATGCTTCATCTCGTCCAGCACTGGAAATATATCATACAAGTGTTTGGGTACTTTGCTTGCTTTTCGTTGAGAGAATTTCGCCATGCCAATCAGAATGTTTTCTTCAACGGTCAAGGTGGAAAAGATATCACGTCCTTGCGGTACATAAGCGAGTCCTGCACGCACACGCTGCTCAGGCGTCATCTGACTAATGTCCTTACCGTCTAATAAAATTTCACCTGATTTTATTGGTAGGATGCCCATCAAGCATTTAAGCAAGGTGGTTTTACCGACGCCATTACGACCCAGTACCACGCTACATTCTCCTACAGGGGCGGCGAGGGTGACATCACGTAAAATGTGACTGCCACCATAATATTGATTTATGGCATTAATTTCTAACATATAAGCACCTCTATTTTTTAGGTCTATTTCTAAGCACTACTATCAATTATCGACCCAAGTAAGTCTCAATAACGGCCTCATTATTCTGTACTTCATTCAACGTGCCTTCAGCCAAAATAGCGCCATTTGCTAAGACCGTTACTTTCTCACTTATGGCGTCAATGAAAGTCATATCATGCTCAACCACGATTAAAGTATGATTCTTTTTAAGGCGTAGACATAACTCAGCGGTATGTTCCGTTTCGGCATCTGTCATGCCTGCTACTGGTTCATCAAGTAAGATAAGTTTTGGTCTTTGCATCAGTAACATCCCAATCTCTAGCCACTGTTTTTGACCATGAGATAACAGTCCTGCTGGCTTGTTAATCAGCTCTTTTAGGCGTATTTGCTCAAGCGTTGAGTCAAGCGTATCTTGGATTTCTGCATCAATACGAGTAAACCAGCTTTTTGATACTCGTTTGTCCTTTGGCGCGGCCAGCATTAAGTTATCAAGTACGGTAAATTTCTCAAACACGGTAGGTTTTTGAAACTTACGGCCAATGCCTGCTTCAGCTATTTCTTCGGTAGATAGTTTGGCTAAATTATGTACTTGACCGAAAAACGCACTGCCTTTAGTAGGACGCGTTTTGCCCGTAATAACATCCATTAAAGTCGTCTTACCTGCGCCATTAGGGCCGATGATGCAGCGTAGCTCGCCTGCCTCAATGTATAAAGATAAATCATTGAGTGCGCGGAACGAGTCAAACCACACGCTAACGCCTTCTAAATACAGCGCAATACCATGTCTCATATCTGGCCCTGATTTGGGAACAGGATGCGCCAAGCCACCATTATCTCCGTAATCTTCAGCCAAAGTAGTGACTGGTCGGGTAGGCGTGTTTTCTGCGACCGTTATGTGTGGTGTATTTTTAGAGTTTTTCATTGGATTATTGATACTAGGATTGTTTTTAACAAGCGCATCGTTAGTAACTTTTTGGGAAGTAGCAACATTAGAAGTAGCAGTATTAGTTATTAACATTATTCTTTTTCCTTTTTAAAACGATCAAGTACGCCAATGATGCCGTTAGGGAGAAATAAAGTAACCACCACAAATAATCCACCTAGGATAAGCAACCAAAACTCAGGGTAGGCAACGGTAAAATAAGTCTTAATTGCATTGATGGCACCTGCGCCTACGATAGCACCAATGAGTGAACCTCTGCCTCCCGCAGCCACCCATACTGCCATCTCGATAGAGTTGACGGGGTTCATCTCACCGGGATTAATGATGCCAACTTGCGGTACATATAGAGCACCAGCGATACCAGCAATGACTGCAGACAATACCCAAGCAGAAAGCTTGTACCAAAGCGTGCGATAGCCTAAATACTGCAATCGATTTTCACTATCACGAATGGCACCGAGCACGCGCCCATAAGGCTGGCTCATCAGATAGCGTAGTCCAAGATAGGACAGTAGCAGCGCCAAAGCAGTCGTAAAACATAGCACAGCTCTCGTTGAAGAGGCAGTGATGTCATAGCCTAGTAGCGTGGTAAAACCTGTGAAGCCATTGTTACCACCAAAGCCTGTTTCGTTACGGAAGAATAATAAGGCGGCCGCATAGGTCATGGCTTGAGTAATAATCGAAAAATAAACCCCTTTGATTTTTGAGCGAAAAGCAAAATAGCCAAAGATGAAAGCGACCAGACCGGGAACTAATACCACTAGAGCCATCGCCCACCAGAAATGTTGAGTGCCTGCCCAATACCACGGCAGCTCGGTCCAACTTAAGAAACGCATAAAGTCTGGCAAGCCCGTGCCAGCAGTTTCACGCGTCAAGTACATGCCAAAGGCATAACCTCCTAGCGCAAAATAAAGACCATGACCTAAGCTTAGTATGCCAGCATAGCCCCAGACCAAGTCTAAAGCCAGTGCTACCATGGCGAGCGCCATTATTTTGCCAATCAAAGTTATCCAGTAAGCAGACAGGTGAAAACTAGAGGTTTCAGGTAGTAAATGGAGCCAAGGTAATATCAGTAGCACTAAAAAACACAAACCAATCAAAATGGCATTACGTGGGGAATCAGATAATAATTGAGTCAAACGCATGAGGTTCTCCTTAATCCACAAAACGGCCTTTGAGGGCGAATAAACCTTGTGGACGTTTTTGAATAAACAAAATCACAAGAACCAGTAATACAATCTTAGCCATCACAGCACCAATGCCGATTTCAAGCACCGTACCACTGACACCAAGACCTAAAGATGCCAAGACCGCGCCCCATACTTGCCCAACACCGCCAACCACGACGACTAAGAACGCATCAATAATATAAGTCTGACCTAAGTCAGGTCCGACGTTGCCTACTTGCGCCAAAGCACAGCCAGCGAGACCTGCGAGACCCGAGCCAAGTCCAAAAGCCAACATGTCGATACGGGCAGATGAAATACCAACCGCACGGGCCATTTGCCGATTTTGAGTCACGGCACGTACAAACAACCCGAAGCGAGTCTTATTAAGTAAGTACACCAGCAGCATAAGAATAATGATGGTAAAGCCGATAATAGCGATACGGTTGAAGGGAAGCACAAGGCTCGAGGACACTTGATAGGCACCGCTCAACCAGTCGACATTGCTGACTTCGACGTTTTGCGCGCCAAATATCATCCGAACCAACTGCATAAGAATCAGACTGACACCGAAGGTTGCCAGTAAGGTTTCAAGCTCACGACCGTAAAGCGGGCGAATAATGATTCGTTCGATAATCATGCCGATAATGGCACTGACTAAGAAAGCGACGGGTATAGCAGCAACCAGATACCATCCAGTCATACTAGGAAAATACGCTTGAAAGAGATTTTGCACCATATAAGTGGCGTAAGCACCAATCATAATGAGCTCACCGTGAGCCATATTGATGACACCCAGTAGCCCAAAAGTAATGGCCAGCCCTAATGCCGCGAGTAGTAAGATACTTGCCGTACTAAGCCCCGTGAATAGATGACCTATCCAAGTACTGATGGTAATGCGCTGCTCAATACTATCCTCAGCGTCTAACAGCGCAGATTTGAGCACAGGATCGATATCATCTGCCGCCAATGCTTTTTTGACATCAACTAAGACTTGCGGGCTATCGCTATCGGCGAGCACGGTAAGTGCTGCAATTTGGGTAGTAACGTCGCCGTCTCTAAAATCAATTCTTGCTTGTAAAGTACTCAACGCCGTTTTGACGTCGTCGTCTTCCTCATTAGTGGCAGCAGTACTTATGAGTGCTGGATCTAGCTGTTCGATATTGTCCGCTAAGATGGCAACTGCCTGCACACGTTGCGTAGGATCGTTTGACTCAAGCTTAACCTTAGCTTGTCCAAAGACCAAGGCTGAGCGTAGCGTATTGGTCAAAGTCACTTGCGCCAAGTCGCTAGGCCACTCAGTGGTCAGCTGCTTAGCAGGATAAGTAAATAGCTCATCTTCGCTGTTAAGTAGGTAGGTTTGCCCACCATTACCTTGGTATAGCTCATCGTTTTTTATCAGCTCAACTAAAGCATCCAAACTCTCAACTGACCCCGGCCACTGATTGAGCATGGTTTGGCGCTTGGTGAAGTCAGCAGCAACGAACTGCTCGATAGCATCCCCTTTACTTACCGCAAGATTAGCAGGCGTAGTCAGAGACTGCTTGTTTTGAGCAAGTAAGGTGTCGTCTTGAGCAAGTAAGGTCTCTTCACTTACAGCAGTGGATGTCGCTGCCACAGTATTAGTCGATAGTTTCTCGCCATGGCTGTGTACTGCTGGTGTCTCGTGAGCCTGAGCAGGCGATGTGATAGCAATGAGAAGGAGTAAAGATAGTAAGGCGATGACAAAAGTCTTATTAGAATAATTGGCTTGCGCGTCACTTTTATAATAGGAAGGAAAATGTGACATGATGGTTCCTTTTTTGCAGTCAACACTCCTCTAACCTCTACTGAAAAACTGTTGTATCAGTAGAGGAGCTAAAGGGTTGCTGGTATTGATACCATTAAGGGGCTAAGGATTAGGGACTAAGGCTTGGGTGACCACAACCTTATTTAGGGATGTACTGACTCCATGGCTCAGCACGAATGACTTTTGGCGTTTTGCTGATTACATCGAACTGACCATCGGCACGGATTTGACCGATCATGACAGGCTTCCATAAGTGATGGTTTTCCTCATCCATTTTTAATGTATACCCTGATGGCGCGTCAAAAGTCTGACCTCCCATACTAATACGCACTTTATCGACATTAGTGGTACCTGCTTTTTCGACTGCTTGTTTCCACATATTGATACCCACGTAGGTGGCTTCCATAGGATCATTGGTCACGACCTTTTCAGCATTCGGTAGCTTATGATCTAGCGCATATTTCTTATACTTTTTAGTGAAGCCGCTGTTGACAGGATTTTTAACCGACATAAAGTAGTTCCATGACGCCAAATGCCCTTGCAATAAGCTGGTATCGATACCGCGAAGCTCTTCTTCTCCTACTGAGAATGCCATGACGGGGATGTCAGAGGCTTTAATACCTTGGTTGGCAAGCTCACGATAAAAGGGTACGTTTGAATCCCCATTAATGGTAGAGATAACTGCCGTCTTTTTACCAGTAGAGAAGCTTTTAATGTTGCCCACGATGGTCTGATAGTTGCTAAAACCGAAAGGGGTGTACTCTTCCATGATATCTGTTTCAGCGACGCCTTTAGACTTCAAAAAAGCCCGCAGTATCTGGTTAGTAGTCCGAGGATAGACATAATCTGTGCCAAGTAAGACAAAGCGTTCTGCACTACCACCCTCTGGACTCATTAAGTATTCAACAGCAGGAATAGCCTGTTGATTGGGAGCTGCCCCAGTGTAGAAAATGTTTTCTGACTGCTCTTGACCCTCGTACTGCACGGGGTAAAACATAAGACCATTTAGTTCTTCAACGACAGGCAGCACAGACTTACGTGATACCGACGTCCAACCACCAAATATGACATCCACTTTGTCTTGAGTTAATAGCTGACGTGCTTTTTCAGCGAATAACGGCCAATCAGAAGCGGGATCTACAACGATCGGCTCTAGCTGCTTACCCAACACACCGCCATTGGCATTAATTTCATCAATGGTCATGAGAGCCGTATCTTTTAATGAGGTTTCAGAGATGGCCATCGTTCCAGATAAAGAATGCAAGATGCCTACTTTGATGGTGTCACCATCTGCCGCAGGGGTAGTAGCGGTCTCGGCCGTTTCAGTTTTTGTGGCGGTAGAATTGGTTTCAGCACTAGTTTCTGCAGGTTTTTGACAACCTATAAGACTTAAGCTACCTACAACGGCTACTGCTAGTAGAGACAAACGTGATGTGAGTTTTGAGTCGATACGATAGTTTGTACTGATAGGAGTAGCAGTGATAAGCGTTGGCAATAAAGACATGTATTTCTCCAAAAAGATAAAGTAGCAGCTTGGCAGGCCGAATTAACAAACCATTCCTAACTGCTATTTATGCTTCAATATTTATGCCATTCCAAAATACAAAATAAACGCACCAATATCGGTCTTTTTAGGAGATATTGCACTTTTTTCGCACCATGATGGTTTTTATGATTTTCTATGCACCATCTGTGTCTGGTTAAAAAGTGACTTATACTGTCAATATCAAAGCCGCACAAACAGGCTTGGGAGGTTTTAGTTACGCAGCTTAAGGGTACAAGTCAAACCACATCTGTTTTGGCTTTTTATAGCCCAAATTCTTTTGAATTCTACTCCCACTACGAGCACAGCTCTTGTCTTGTGTCGCTGTAATCCAAATTAGCTTTTAGGAATATGCAGCTTATAGCCAACGCCAATCTCAGTGAAGAAATAACTAGGTCTTGAAGGGTTGTCCTCTAGCTTTTGGCGTAAATTTGACATAAATATGCGTACATAATGCTCTTGATGGTTGTGACCTTTACCCCAGACGTCGTTTAGCAGTTGCTGATGCGTCATGACCTTTTCAGCGTTTTTAATCAGTACAGTCAGTAAGCGATATTCAATCGGCGTTAAATGAATATCTGTACCGTTTTTCTTAACTTGCCGTTGTGCCAAATCAATAGTGACATTGCCTAATGCTAATACAACCGGCGCTTCATAACCGGCTTGCCAGCGCCGCATTTGGGCGTTGACTCTAGCGATTAGCTCGCCCATGCTAAAGGGTTTTACCAAATAATCATCGGCGCCCAAATTTAAAGCTCTAATCTTATCTTGCTCATCACTGCGAGCCGACAGTACTAAAATGGGCAACGATGACCAAGCCCTAATATCTGAGATGACATCACAACCATCCGCATCTGGGAGACCTAAGTCTAATATCAATAAGTCTGGACGGCGAGAGGCGGCTTCAATCAACCCGCGTTGCGAGCTATCGGCAGCGTAGACTTGGTAGCCTTCTTGTTCCATGGCTGATTTGATAAATCTTGCGATATGGGCTTCGTCTTCAATGATTAAGATGGTTTTCATAGTAGGGATTTGCTACTTATAGGGGAAGCTTGAGGCAGTAATGAGGTAATGAAATAATAATTGTGCCCAAGGTTCTAACATTGTTGAATAGACTTGTTTTATGAGTTTTCTGAACTGGTAGTTATGCTTGCATCTATGCTTGCATCTGTATGAGTCATGCTTGATGTAAATTTATCATCAAACATATATAGATTTTCTAAAGGCTGCCACGGTAGCACTATAACAAATTGCGCGCCGTGCGGTTGTATATTGCTCGCGTTTAGCGTGCCGCCTAAGTGCTTGACTAGATCTCTACTGAGCGCCAGTCCCAATCCCAATCCTGTTGTATTACTTTCACTATCGCCGCGGGTAAAACGTTCAAATATTTGCGCTTCCATCCCTATTGGCAGCCCTTGACCGTTATCTGTCACTGTTATTTGGTAGCTTTGCACGATTTTATTGTTTTGCACGGGATTATTGTTTTGCAAATTTTGAGCAGTGTGCTGATTAGTGAGTGTCGCTTGAATAGTGATAGCTGCGTTGTCTGGAGTGTAGTTAATGGCATTGGTCAGCAGATTATTTAAAATCCGCGCCAAGATTAATTCATCGGTATAGATAAAATCGACTGCACTGGCCACGTCTATCTTAACTTGTCGATTCTGTAGATAAGGTTCGAGTTGGCGTATATTACTACCGATAATCTCTTCTAAGCTTACCCATTGCTTATTGAGTTTCATACCGCCGGATTGCAGCGCTACATAATCTAAGATATTGATGACCAAACGCTGAATGACGTTGGCTTGCTGTTCAATATCGATAGCAAGCTGCTTTTGTTCAGCAGGCGCTAAATCTTGGCTGGCAAGACAAGCGGCCAAACCTGATAGCACGGTAATCGGAGTCCGAATATCGTGAGACAACGCGGATAATAGCGAGCCGCGCAGGCGTTCTGACTCTACTTTGATAAGGGCATTTTGTGCGACTTTGGCGTAATAGACGCGCTCTAACGCCAAAGTAATTTGAGCGATAGCGACATCGAGGGTACGTTGTTGTTCCGGTTGATTAAAATTATCAATATCTGTTGGCATCAGTGCCAATACTGCGAGTACCTGATTTGAGGTCGCAAGCGCCCGATAGTGCATAGGATTGGCGGCCAGCGTATGTGTCGCTAAACCCGCGCTTTCCTTATGATCAAACACCCATTGGGTCACATTCCAATTGAACTCTGATGGGATGCTCGATTCTGAGGCCATAGTCAATTTACCATCGGCATTGGGCATCGCTATAAGCGCTTTACTAGCGATATGTTTGGTCAGCCAAATAATGGCTTGGTTGATGATTTCTTCGTTTTTGCGCGCCGCACTCAGGCTTTGTGCCAAATGACTCATAGAGATCGCTTGTTGCTCACGTCTACGGGCATTTTGCGCCTGAAAGCGCAGTCCAACCGCTAAGTTATTGATAATCAGTGAGACGACAATCATCACCGCAAACGTGACTAAGTACTGCACATCGCTGACGCTAAAAGAAAGCTTAGGCTCCACAAAAAACAAGTCAAAGCTGATGACACTTAAGAGCGCCGCAAAGATACCAGGGGCGCGTCCAAAACGAACCGATATGAACACAATGACCAACAAATACAGCATCACCACATTGGCTAAATCAAACCAGCGCGTCAGGGCGACTAGACTGACAGTGACGAGCGTGCAACCTAGAACGGCCATCAGATAACCGATGCGATTATCTTTAGAGGCTAGGGCAGCCATATCCCAAGTAGGCAGTTGTCGCTTGCTACTGAGATTTTTTGTCTGTGTAGCTTGATTGACCAGTATCAAGTCTAAATTGATATCCTGCTGTGAGATCTGTTTGACCAATGATTGATCATAATAAAACCTAGAGTGATTCTGGCCGATAATAATACGTCCAATATTAAATTGATGGGCGTAACTGACTAAACCTTCAGCAACGCTAATAGCGCTGATGATTTCTGTCTTGGCGCCCAACTCATCTGCTAAGCGTAATGCTTCTAAAATACTTTGCTTATTTTTGGACAGCTCATAGGCATTTCGCGGCGTCTCGACATAGATAACATACCACTGCGAGTGTAAGCTGCTGGCAAGTCGTGCGGCATGACGAATAAGGCGCTCGCTATGGGCGCGCGTACTGATACCCACTAATAGCTGATCGGTGGTATTCCAGATGGATGAAATACGCGATTGATTGCGATAATCTCGCATATCGGCATCAACTAGGTCAGCAGTTCGGCGTAATGCCAGCTCACGTAGAGCAATCAGGTTACCCTTTCGAAAGAAATTTTCTATCGCATGCTTGGCTTGGCTTGGGATATAGACCTTACCGTCATGCAGTCGAGCCAATAGCTCATCGGCTGGCAGGTCGACCAATACCACCTCATTGGCCTGATCAAAGAACCAATCGGGGATGGTTTCTTGTACCACGACCCCGGTGATTTGATTGACCACATCATTCAGGCTTTCTAAATGCTGAACATTAACTGTGGTATAGACGCTGATACCTGCCTTTAATAGCTCCTCAACGTCATGCCAGCGCTTTGGGTGTCTGGAGCCTGGGATATTGCTATGCGCCAGCTCATCAACCAATAAAATATCTGGATGCCGCGCTAAAGCCCCATCAATATCAAACTCCGCCAAGGTTTGCTCTCGATACTCAACTTGACGTAACGGCAGTATTGTCAATCCATCTAACAATGCTGCCGTTTCACTGCGGCCATGAGTTTCTACGATACCGACTAAGACATCCAGTCCATGTGCTTGATCTCGATGGGCGGCAGAGAGCATGTCATAAGTCTTGCCAACGCCTGCTGATGACCCAAAGAAGATTTTTAGTTTACCTCTGCTGCGCGTATTTTCTTGCTGTTTTATTTGCTGGAGTAAATCCTCTGGATTGGGGCGCTGCTCACTCATGCTGATGCTCACTGCTGATTAATGGGTTGACTCATTTAACGACTGCCATCTCATCTAAGGCTAAGTTGACTGCCAATACATTCACGCGCGGTTCGCCGAACAGATTGAATTGTCGCGCTTCTGTATGCTCATCGATGGCTTTTTGGACTTGTTCCGCACTGATGCCACGAATACGCGCCACTCTGCTGACTTGCCATTCGGCTGCCGCTGGTGAGATGTGCGGGTCTAAACCACTGCCTGACATCGTGACCAAATCAAGAGGGATAGGAGCGGTGTTTTGTGGATCAGCGGCTTTTAGTCTTTGTACTTGTGCCTCCACACCAGTCACTAATTCAGGATTTAAAGGCCCCAAATTACTCCCCGAAGATTGCGCGGCATCATAACCGTCTCCCGCTGCTGATGGGCGCGTCCATAGGTATTCTGGCTGATCAAAGCGCTGACCGATAAGCGCAGAGCCCACCAAACTGCCATTATGTTCTATCAAGCTGCCATTGGCTTTATCCGCCATGGTCACTTGGGCAACGCCGGTCATCAATAAGGGATAGCATAACCCTAAAATAATTGCCAAGGCTATAAATAATGAGAAAGCGGGTTTGAGCATCGGCATACGAGTAGCACTATTGTCCAATACAGAATTGTCCAATTTAGAGAGAGTATTTTCATCAGCCTGTTGGTATTTAGAGTCAACAGGAGAAATAGATTGTATAACGTTGTTAGATTGCACAGAATTATCAAGTTGCGTAGATTTATTAGTTTGCATAGTCGTCATCCGTATCGTTGGTTATACCAAGTGCAAGGCATTAATGAGCATATCGATTACTTTGATACCGACAAAGGGAAGTATTAGTCCACCCAAGCCGTATATCAGCAAGTTGCGGCGCAATAAATTGATGGCAGAATCAGGTCTATAAGTCACGCCGCGCAGCGCCAGTGGAATTAGAAACACAATAATCAACGCGTTAAAGATAATAGCCGATAAAATGGCGCTTTTAGGGCTGCCTAGTTGCATAATGTCCAATACCCCAAGCGCAGGGTAGGTGCTGGCAAAGGCGGCTGGAATAATGGCAAAGTACTTGGCGATATCATTTGCCAAGCTAAATGTCGTTAGTGCGCCGCGAGTCATGAGCATCTGCTTACCGGTTTGCACCACTTCAATCAGCTTGGTCGGATTTGAGTCCAAGTCGACCATGTTGGCCGCTTCTTTAGCTGCTTGAGTACCGCTATTCATAGCGACAGCCACATCTGCTTGTGCCAGTGCCGGTGCATCATTGGTGCCATCACCGGTCATAGCGACTAGCTTACCTTGACGTTGATAGCTGCGTATTCGCTCAAGCTTTTGCTCGGGGGTTGCCTCCGCCATAAAGTCATCGACGCCCGCTTCAGCAGCAATGGCCGCCGCTGTCAGAGGGTTATCGCCCGTAATCATCACGGTGGTAATGCCCATCTTGCGCAGCTCGGCAAAGCGCTCTTTTATGCCGGCTTTGACCACATCTTTGAGCTCGATGACGCCAAGCAACTGCTGACTGTCGGCGACCAGTAGCGGCGTACTACCACGGCGAGCGACTTCTTCTACTTGTTGCTGTAGATTAGTAGGTAAGATGCCGCCTTGTGCTTCTACCCATTTTACGATGGCATCAAACGCCCCTTTACGGATATGGCGCTGCTCAATATCGGTGCCACTCATACGGGTTTGCGCGGTAAATTCGATGGTGTCAAACGGCTTTGCTTTCCATGTATTTTCATCAATATCAAAACGGCTTTGGGCAAGCTTGACGATACTGCGACCTTCTGGTGTCTCATCGGTCAATGAGCTGATCAGCGCCACTTCCGCAAGCTGACTTTCTGTCACCCCGTGTGCGGGTATAAATTGCGACGCTTGTCGATTGCCATAGGTAATCGTGCCGGTCTTATCTAGTAGCAAAACATCAACGTCGCCTGCCGCTTCTACCGCGCGCCCAGAGGTCGCGATGACATTGGCCTGCATCATCCGGCTCATGCCTGCTACGCCAATCGCTGACAATAGACCACCAATCGTCGTCGGTATCAAGCAGACCAACAGCGCCACTAAGACCACAATCGATATCGGCTCGCCATTGCCCGAAGACAGCACAGCAAACTGTGAAAAAGGCAATAAGGTCACACATACCAGCAAAAATATCAGGGTTAGCGCCACCAATAAAATGGTCAACGCTATCTCATTTGGCGTTTTAGTGCGTTTGGCGCCTTCTACCAAGGCAATCATACGATCCAAAAATCCTTGTCCAGGGGCTTGGGTGATACGTATCATCAACCAGTCAGATAACACCTTAGTGCCACCTGTCACCGCATTGAAATCACCACCACTTTCACGAATGACGGGTGCAGACTCGCCGGTGATTGCGGATTCGTCAACGGATGCTAGACCTTCTATGACTTCACCATCAGCAGGAATGATCTCGCCTGCATTGACCAGAACGATATCATCTTGCTTAAGTTCAGTTGCCTGAATCATGGTAGTCGCAGAATGTCTGTCAATGCTCGCAAGCCTGCGAGCTTGCACGTCCTGACGCGCCTGTTTTAGACTGGCCGCTTGGGCTTTACTACGCCCTTCGGCTAGTGCTTCTGCAAAGTTTGCAAACAGTAGGGTAAACCACAGCCAAAAGGTAATGGATAAGGTGAAAACAATACCAGCTTGTCCTTTAACCAGCATCGTAATGGCTAAGATACTGGTCAGTAGCGAGCCAATATAAACCACAAACATCACCGGATTGCGCCATTGCACTCTTGGATCAAGCTTAAGTAAAGCGTCTTTTAGGGCGGGCTTGATCAAAGCAGGATCAAGGAGGCCTTGTGCTGGTGTTTCAGGTAAGTTTGAATGATTGGGGTCTTGCTGCGACTGCAAATTTTCAGCCTGTGTATTAGTGTCTGATAAAACGCTCATGTTTTGTATTCCTCACGTAATCATAAAATGGGTCGATTCACTATTGGGTAGCGAGTCACGTTATTAGTAATAAGTTAACCAACTAACTAATTAAATAACGACTCGTCTAATGCTTGCCTATACTTAATCGGCTAGCCTCCCAACATCCAAATCTGCTCTATGATGGGTCCGAGCGCTAAAGCAGGGACAAAAGTCAGAGCGCCAATCATCAATACTGTGCCGACCAAAAGCCCGACAAATAATGGGGTGGTGGTTGGCAAGGTGCCGCTATTAACCTCTAATCTGGGTTTCTTGGCCAACGATCCTGCTAAAGCCAACACCGGAATAATGACGCCAAAGCGACCAACCAACATCGCCAGCCCAAGCATAGAGTTATAAAACACAGAGTTGGCACCCAAGCCTGCAAAGGCAGAGCCATTATTGTTGGCCGCCGAGCTAAAGGCATAGAGCACTTCACTAAAACCATGAGCACCAGGATTGAAGATACCGGCTTGCCCACTGGTCGTCATCACGCTAATAGCCGTGCCTACTAGCACCATCGTTGGCGCGGCCAATAAGCCCAAAACCACCATTTTCATCTCAAACGGTTCGATTTTTTTGCCAAGATATTCGGGAGTACGCCCAATCATCAGCCCCGATATAAATACCGCCAAAATGGCAAATAGCAGCATACCGTAGAGACCTGCACCCACGCCGCCGAAGACCACTTCGCCCAATTGCATCTGCAACATGGTGCTCAGTCCACCGAGGGGCGTAAATGAATCATGCATGGCGTTGACGGCTCCGCACGAAGCGGCAGTGGTAATCGTGGCAAACAGTGACGTGGCAACAATACCGAAACGCACTTCTTTGCCCTCCATGTTGCCGCTCACACTAGCATCGGTAAGGCCTTGAACCTGTGACGTTAACCAAGGGTTGCCGGCAAGCTCGCTGCTGACGGTCAAAGAATACATCGCTATAAACAAGACCGTCATAGCACTTAAGATAGCGATACCTTGTTTGAGGTTGCCGCTTATTTTGCCAAGACAAAAACAAAGCGACGTTGGGATAAGGAAGATAGCCAACATTTGGATAAAGTTAGAAAAGGGGGTGGGATTCTCAAACGGGTGGGCAGAGTTGGCATTAAAAAAGCCACCACCGTTGGTGCCGAGCATCTTAATCGCTTCTTGCGAGGCAACAGGGCCCAAAGCAATCGTTTGCGACTCACCTTGTAGGGTCTGCACGTCGGTATACATGGATAGCGTTTGTATCACGCCTTGGCTCATCAACAGCATGGCTATAATTGCCGCTATCGGCAGCAAAATATAAAGATTACAGCGCCATAAATCTATCCAAGCGTTACCCAGATGCGCGCTCTTTTTAAATACCAGACCACGCATTAGAGCAAAAGCCACTACAATACCGGTTGCAGCTGATAAGAAGTTTTGCAACGACATGCCCATCATTTGGGTTAGGTAGCTCATGCTACTTTCGCCGCCGTAAGCCTGCCAATTGGTGTTGGTGATAAAACTGATGGCGGTATTCATCGCCAAGTCCCACGTGACGCCTGACATATTGGCAGGGTTTAGCGGCAAGTGTCCTTGCACCAGTTGCAACACAAATAACCCCAACAATCCAATGAGGTTAAATAGCACAATGGCGCCAGCGTACTGCTTCCAATTCATACCAAAAGCAGGGTTGCCTTTGGTATCTTGACCGATCATACCCAGCGTCGTAAAAATACGGGATTCAAGCCGAGAGACAGGGGCTTGCATCCTTTGCAGCAGGTAACTTGATAGAAAATACCCTAAAGTAAATAGAACGATTAGATAAATAACCAGCTGTGATAGCGCATATATTGTCATTAAAATGCCTCCGGTTTAATCAGTACATATAACAAATAGATGAATAAACCGAAGGCTAGAAACCCTGCAAAAACTTCCATGACACTCTCCAAAAACGCACAATGAACCATGAATAATGAAGATCAGCGATCGTTAGACTGATCTTTTATTACTTCTTTATTGCTTACTTCTTAATAGCAACAGTATGCCGAGAGAGGTATAAAAGTGTTGTCAAGATAACGCGGTGGGGTATAAAGAAAGTATAAAGATGGGCAGTGTTAAAACGTAAGAAGAACAGAAAACCTTAGTTTTTAAGGCACTGTTTAGATATTTTTTAGAGTGAGGATATTGCTATAGGCTAGCAATGTGTTTTGCCGGAAGTTAATAAAATGGAAGGGAAGTCTTTAAGGTTATAGCTAGCACGCTTAGCACTAGCTATATAAGTCATGACTATTATTGACAATGTTATTAACTGAGCTCTTTTTCAATTTTGACCAAAAGAATTCTTGCGGACAGCGTCTCTAACACAGTAAAGGTATAACCTTCGCTGCTGACGTGCTCATTCACTTGCGCAATGCCATCGAGTTTAAAATTGATATAGCCACCGATGGTCAGCTGCTCGGCATCTGCTAATAGGTTTGGCTCGTTTAGTTCAAGGCGCAACTGATCCAAGCTAATAGTGCCCTCAGCTATCCAGTGATCTTCTTGTTTGAAAATCACTAACGTCTCATCTTCATCAGGGAATTCCCCAGCAATCGCTTCAAATAAATCTAAAGGCGTCACCAGTCCTGCCACTTGCCCATACTCATCGACTACGATTGCCAAGTTACCTTTGGCATTCTTGAGCAAATTGATAAGACGCAAATTATCAATGGTGTCAGAGACAAAAACGGGCTGCTGCTTGCTGAATAAAGGCGTTAGAGCCAGATGAATATCGTTAGGTTGTTTGTCGAGTGCCGCTAAGATATCTTTGGCCCGTACGACGCCGAGCACCTTGTTTAAATGCCCTTGGCAAATAGGTAATAAGCTGTGCGGCGTGGATAATACTTGCTCGCGAATCTCGTCTAGACTGCCTTCGATATTCACCCAAGATATCTCTGAGCGCGGCGTCATGATGGTTTCAACATCACGTTCACCAAGCGCCAGCACCCCACTAATCATGTAGCGCTCTTCTTCTGCAAAAGGGATGGTCTGTACTGAGATATCGTCTTCTGTGAGTGACTCTTCCTCATGGTTAGCGGTTTTGCCGCCCATCAGTCTTAAGATATTATCTGCGGTTCGGTCGCGTAGCGGAATGGCGCTTTCATATTTCGTACGGTTACGCTGCATGAATTGATTAAAGGCTTCAATAATAATAGAGAAACCAATGGCGGCATATAAGTAGCCTTTTGGAATATGAAAGCCTAAACCTTCAACGATCAAGCTAAAGCCAATCATAAGCAAGAAGCTTAAGCATAAGATAACGACAGTCGGGTGCTTACCGACAAAATCCGTTAAGGTTTTGGCTGCCAAAACCATTACCGCCATCGCCACAATAACCGCGGCCATCATCACTTCTAAATGCTTGACCATGCCGACTGCTGTGATGACCGCATCAAACGAGAACACGGCATCTAGGATAACGATTTGGGCAACGACAGCGGCAAAGCCTGCGTAGACTTTGCTATTGTTATTGGTCTCAAGCTTACCTTCTAGGCGTTCATGTAGCTCAAGCGTGGCTTTGAGTAATAAAAAGAACCCACCGACTATCAAGATCAAATCTCTGACCGATAAATCAAACTGACCATAGTTGATCACAGGTTTGGTCAGAGTGATGAGCCATGACATCACAAACAGCAGGCCTAAGCGCATAATGAGCGCGAGCCCAAGACCCAGATTGCGCGCTTTACTGCGTTGATGCGGGGGAAGTTTATTAGCGAGAATGGCAATGAAAACGAGATTATCAATACCCAAGATAATCTCAAGACTAACAAGTGTGAAGAAACCAAGCCATATCGAAGGATCGCTTAGAAGCTCTATCATTTAATTGAATACTCTCTATTAAAAAGGTTTAGGGGCTGTTCATTATTGAATCGTGATAGTGATTATTTTGATTTTTTGGAGTTAAGTGTAAATTTTATATTCAACTTGTTCATGGTATGTTTGCTGAACGATGATAAAACGATTGTATAGAGAAAATAATAGAATGACATCATATGAATTTTAAACGCTTATTGCACTAGATATGACAAATTATCAACGTCATTTGTTTTGTTCGTTAACAGCTTGCCTTCTGCTTTAACGATGTTTCATCAGGATTTTGGTTAAATGATTTTTAGTTTAGACTCATGAAATCGGTAATATAGGTCAGTTATCAATAATTCACTTGAATACTCACGATGTCAGTATATTTATCGGGTTTAAAATCGGCACTGGGGACAGTAACATAGACAGTCTTTAGTTGAGAGGTTCCATCGCCAGTACCTATTACGCCATTCCCGACGTTATTCGAGGTGGCGGTGTTTCCCCATATATCTCCACTTTCACCATCAGTTGAACGTAATTGATAAGGTATCTTATCAGTATTGTTACCAGTACCACTCATCATGCCAGCACCATCTATATTATTATTGGATGGCATTAAGCCAATATTATAGGGTGCACCATTTGTGCAAGTGACGCCAATCGCACTAGAATTATTGCCTATGATATTGTTTCTATTTGCAGAATGAAAACCTAAATTGACATCAGTGGTAGAGGTAACTAAACAGCTTGGAATTACGGTCGCTTGAACGGTAAATGGGAATTGATCTACTCCTAAATTACCCGTTGAGCAATCAAGGCCAGATGAGATTTCGTTAGCCTTAAACGTTAATGCGGTATGACTGCCATTGAAATCGTCGGTATAGGTTCCGGATGTTGCGAGGGTATTGTTATAGTTTGAGAGCAAAGAAATGTTAATAGCTACACTGCCTGAGATAAATGAGTTTTCGGCAATAGCGAGTGAGCCTGAGTTGAATTCAGAACCACTAGAATTGCGGGTACCCCAATCAATATTTCCTGGTAATGTCATGGTAAAAGCCAAGTTTGAATCGACAGACCCATTCTTCATGTAACGCGGAGGGTAAGTGCTGTTATTGTTGCCACCATCTACTGCAAGGCAAACCGATACATATCCTGCGGAGCCGCTATTAGTACATCTATAGTTTAATGTAGCACCAATCCTTGCGTCATCAGCGTTGGCGGGGGTGACAGAATCGCTAATGTTCACGTTACCGATACTTCCCACTGCTGTATTCATACCTGCTTCACACGTAACATTGGGTACAGCATAAGCATTCCCTGATGGTAACCACCATGCACCTACTATCAAAAATAGACTATATTTCCATCTTAAAAACTTCATTATTATTTTACCTTTTGGCAGATGAGAGGACCGATTAGTGGAATATCATCGCCCTGTTTATGATAATCAAAGCTGACCGTACAACTATCACTAGAGGGCATGATTACTTTTAGTACATTGTGCTCATCTAAGGTATCCAAATAGACTTCGCCATCAAATCCAATAACTGCTGAAGATGCATCTTTGTTCGTAAGTAACTGTACTTGACTGCCAAGCGGTAGCGGCTGGTTATCGCTGTCTGTGAGGATAACAGATGCCGAGCGCACCGTTGTGATACCAAAGCTCACTAACACACCAGCGCGGTCAGTCGGCGTGGCTTTAATACTCACCTTGTCGATACGCAGGTCAGCAGGCAAATCCATGGGGTCAATAGCAATCTTATTTTCTTGGTAAGCGTTCAGTGGCGTCACCAATAACAGACCCCGCTTATTCGTCGTACCTATGGGACTGTTTTGCAGTAGCACTGGTACATCGGCGATACCATCAGTGGAGACCACGGCAAAACCATTATTGATTTGGCGGGCAGCAAATAAGCCTCCACCCATCATAACCAGCGCGCCTGTACCGCTAGCATAAGTAGAATAATTATCGTTGTTACTACTGATACCAGCCTGTAATCGACCGTATGGACCAAGATAATTCAATTCGGCTAAGCCATCGGTGCTGCTGTTGTTATTCGTACTGTGCCTTGCTTGCGCACGCCAGCCTATGCCGCCCGCACTTGGTGTTGATTGTGATACATCAGTGACGAAGGTTTGGCTATCGTTAGTGCTCTGCACACTACTATTCAGCGAGATATTACGATCTAAGGATAGCGAGGCCCCAAAAGAGACGCTGTTATTGGCAGAATTATGGATATCATGATTGTAATTGGCATTCAGACTCAGTCGTCGCCCAAAGGACTTTCGCCAAGAGGCGCTGGCAAATTGTGAGGTCTCTTGCTGCGCAAAAGCGACCTGATTATAACTAAGACCAAAACTGCCTAGAGATTGGGTGCTATAACCTGTTGAGAGTTGTTCACTTCGGCGGTTGGGAGCATTTCCGTAACGTGTGGCGACGTCACGGTAGTCACCATGAGTACCAGTGGCACTGAGACCAATATGGAAGCGACTGTTATTCCAAGAGTAATTTGCACTGTATTGCGATCCACTTTTACTTTGGCTGTCGCTACCCGCTATTGAGGCAAATAAGACGCCGCCTCTACTGCTCAATAACCAAGTACCACCGACACCAGCATTACTAAGCCCTTCAGTCAATTCAGCATGGGTCTCTGCGGTAAAGCGATCACTGACTCCATAACGCCAAGTGCCAAAGCTGGCGATATCGCTGCCGTAATCAAAAGATTTGAGCCCATAATTTTGGCGCACGGCACCGAGCTCCACTGACCAATCAGACAGCCCTGGCTGCAGCAAACGATGGGTATCATAAAGCGAAAAATTAAGCGTAGTATTTTGTCCTAGGGCATCGGTCAATACGAGCTGGGCATTGCCCGCACCGCTAAAGCTGGGCGCTGTATTAAGCTCAAAAGGACCAGCAGGTACGTCACCGCCGTATTGCTTCAGACCATTAATATACAGCTCTACCGTTGAGGGCAGGGTGGCAGAACCAAAAAACGATGGCAAAGGCGTGGTGGTCATATAGGGCTGCAGGTCAAAATTAGTACCAAATTGCAGTCCACCTAAGCGTGTCGACCTTGTCCATGATAGTGCGCCTGTGAGTAAGTCACCAGCACTGACGGTAACTAGCTTATCAGGGAATGATATGCTCCAACTGCTATCCAACCGTACCGTGCGACTGTCCCAATCTTTGCTACTAATAGCGCTATCAGCAAAACGATTGCCAGTTGTCAGAGCAGTAGAACTTAATACACCAAAGTCATTAAACGCGCGCAGTTCTGTATAAGCACTTAGGTTGGTCGCATTGTTTTTTGTTTGTGTGCCATAAAGGTTGTAATTTAACAGAAAACCAGGTGAGGCAGTCGGTTGCGAGCGTCTGCTATTGCGGGTATTAACGACGGTCGTGGCAAGGTTAAGGATACTTAGAGGTGCAATGAGATTGACCGCTTGCTGGCGGGCGTCATAATCGATCTTGATATCAGGTAAAGTATTTAGTGGTATTGGTTCGAGGGTGTCAGGCGGCAATACAAAGCCGAGTTGCTGCAATATGTTTGTACTTGCCCATAATTGGTCATTATAGTATTCGAAGGCCGCTAAGCCCTTGTCTGTGCCGTTAAGCCTAACCTCTAAATAGAGATCAAGCTTGTCTGGATGGTCATTTTCGTCACGATTGTTACGGTTTAAATCAAGCTGTGCGAGACTGTCGTTGGGAAGGTTGGTAGAGGTAGCCATGATATCGTTTGGTTCGAAGGCATGGCTGAGAGGTATCATTAAGGTTTGCAATAAGGCTATTTTAGCGATCGGCAGTGTCCAGCGTAACGTCTTGTATCGTCTCAGTTCCATTGATCGTTACCTTGAATTTACCGGCTATCGTCCCTGATGTGAGAGTAGAAGGCGGTATTTTCAGTGTCCAGTTCATAGTGGCATCTGGTAAAACATAACCCAGTAAACCTTGGTGTATATTAACGCTAGTGCCCGCAGTATCTACAACGCTCAAACCAATTAACTTGGCATGACCATTTCCGCTATTTTGGACGCGTAATGTAATCTGTTCGCCATCTGGTAGCAAGGTATATTGCCATTGCAATTGTGGACTAGTTTCAACAATACCAATGGGCTGCACAAATACAGGTAAAGAGTAGCTCATCGCAAATTGCAAGCCACTCTTTTGCTTAGGGGACTTAATCGGTAGCTCATTAACCAAAATCCGATAACTCGCTTCTACAGCTGCTGCGCCTTGCGGCGGTGCGGTGGCACGGATAATTCGAACCAGTTGTTTGTCACCGGGGTTGAGCTCAATCATTGGCGGACTGGCCAATAATCCTCGTGAGGGAGCGAGCTGATCGCCTGTTTCATCTTGTGACCACTGATAAACGCGCACTTGCGCATTTATCACTTCGTCACTCGAATTACTAAGGGTCAGGCCACTGGCGTTTTCTCTAGCTTGCAAGCTTAAAGAGATGGGAGAGACCTGTAGGCCACTTGCCATCGTTCCACTACAAGACAATAGCAAACTAGAGATAACAGCAGGTTTCGCAACACGGCGTAACCAGAGACTCGGCATGGAGATTAATAGGCTACAGAAATATTAATAGTATCTGCATAAGGACCAGGTGTAACGTCGGCATCACTAGTCACTGTGAGATAGATAGGAGTAGTGATGGCGGTAGCATAATCTGCGAATGCTTCGGTAGATACTGTATTAGTAGTGCCCCACGCAGTGCCACTAGCTGAGCCAGATGTCAGTTTATATGCTACTTCTTCGGCGTCTAAATCTCCTCCAAGCAGAGTACCAGTACCGTCGAGGCTAGTGGTTGACGCAGGTGTTAGACCAATAACAGCCACAGAACCTTTAGAACAATTTAAGATAAGGTCAGTGGTTGCCGTTACAGCTGTAGTCGCCTTTCCTGCTTCAGTTTTAGCGAGTACAACAGCTACAGGGGCTGCATCTATAGTACATATTGATTCAACGTCCATACTAACGCCAAAACTACTTGAGGTAGGGCTAGCAGCATTCGCACTAGACATAGCAGCGAATCCGCCAATAGTAACTAATATAGCGGTCATTAAGGATTTTTTAAATTGCATGGTAAATCTCCAAAGGTTTAGATCTTTTAGGGTTTCAGTGATGGAATGCACCGTAATCAGTTGAATACGATGTGCTTGCCGAGCTAGATAGCAGAAATCTCGTTTTTTTAGCAATCTAGAACCCACTGGCTTAAGATAATTACCTGAGGCGAACTGACTCTTTCAGTTACAATAACTACGACTATCGTCAATATTTGTTGCTAAAGAATGACAGAGTTGTTTTAGAAGTTTGTGACTAACATGTATCTAAGCTAATATCCAATTTTCAATATATATTATTGACCAATGAGTCACTATAAACAATCTCACAATAGACTACTCATAGTCGGCTGCTGAACCGATTATTTCAGGAACAACTCAAAAACTATTTTATATCGTAAAACTACGGATGGAATTGAGGAATTACTCTGTATTTTTCGGAGATAAAGCGGCATATGTGAGGCCTTCGTACTCCGTTGAAACACGAGTGCCGCCACCTCCCTCAAGTGTCTGACCAATATTGGTCAGTGAGCCGATTATGGCGGTGTTTCCAGTCGCACGCGCAAACTCGCAAGCCGCTGCAACTTTTGGTCCCATAGAGCCTGCAGGAAGATCAAGCTCACTTAAAGCGTCTGGATGCGCCTGCAAGATGCTTCGTTGTTTGTCAGTTCCAAAGTCTGTATAAACATACGCCACATCCGTGGCAATCATCAATAACTCACATTTAAGGCTGCGGGCAAGTAAGGATGCGCACAAATCTTTATCGATTACTGCCTCGACCCCTTGCAAACAGCCATCTTCATCAAATGCCGTTGGGATACCACCTCCGCCTGCACAGATCACAATCACACCTTTTTCAAGTAGCCACTGTATGGGTTTTAGCTCAAATATTTTTTTGGGCTTAGGGCTTGCAACCACTCGCCTAAAATATTGACCATCGGCTTTAACAACCCAGCCTTTTTGCGCACTTAGCTTTTCTGCTTCCTTTTTTGAGTATACAGGGCCAATAGGCTTGGTTGGATTGTTAAAAGCAGGGTCTTTACGGTCGACTTCTACTTGAGTGAGTAGGGTAGCAATGGATGAGTCTCTCGGCAGGACATTCCCAAGCTCTTGCTCGATGATGTAGCCAATCATACCTTCCGTTTCTGCGCCCAAAACGTCTAATGGATAAGTATCGACTTCAGTGTAAGCCGCTCCTTGCAACGCAAGCAAACCGACTTGAGGGCCATTACCGTGAGCAATGACTAACTCGTTACCCTCCGTGACCTTACTGATTTGTTCAACGGCCGTCTTGATATTTTGGCGTTGGTTATGAGCAGACAGCGGCTCTCCACGTTTTAATAAAGCATTACCACCTAAGGCAATTAGTAACCTCATGATATTTCCCTACGCATTATCTTCAGTTAATGTCATATCAGGGCGTGTCTTCATTTCAAAAATAGTGATAAAAATGAGATAAATGGCAGTCAAACAAGAAAAATAGCGCAGATAATATCGAGATATTAGTCAGCTATTTGACGCCGTTTGGCAAGATTTAGTCACTTTTAACCTATTTAGATGACTATCGATTGAATTGAGGGCACGCCCCAGTAGCACGCGCTGCTAATGTCATACATTAGATATTACCAAGCGCAGAGACCAGGACAGCTTTAATCGTATGCATACGGTTTTCGGCTTGCTCAAATGCGATGTTGTAAGGGGATTCAAATACTTCTTCGGTCACTTCGATACCGTCTGCGAGCTGTGGGTATTTTTCAGTGATTTTTTTACCAACCTCGGTATCTGAGTTATGAAAAGCGGGCAAACAATGCATAAACTTCACTCTTGGATTGCCAGTGGCTTTTATCAGATCCATATTGACTTGATAAGCCATTAGCGCATCGATTCGCTCAGCCCAGCTCTCAATAGGCTCACCCATCGATACCCATACGTCGGTATGAACGAAATCAACGTCTTTTGCCGCCGTTTTTACATCATCAGTGATAGTAAGCCGGGCACCTGACTCTTTGGCAAAGTCTGCACAAGTGGCCAAAAAGTCTGCTTCAGGCCATAAGTCTTTAGGGGCACAAAGGCGTACGTCCATACCCATCTTAGCGCCCATTAAATATAATGAGCGGCCCATGTTATTACGCGCGTCACCAAAATAAGCATACTTAATCTGATGGGTTGATTTGTCGGTATGCTCACGCATGGTCATTACGTCTGCTAGCATTTGTGTGGGATGAAATTCATTCGTTAGGCCATTAAAGACAGGAATATCCGCATATTCTGCTAACTCATTTACAATCTCTTGACCGAACCCGCGATACTCGATGGCATCATACATACGGCTCAACACACGGGCAGTGTCTTTCATGCTCTCTTTGTAGCCGATCTGTGATGAGTTTGGGCCAATAAACGTCACATTGGCACCCTGATCATATGCCGCTACTTCAAAAGCACAACGAGTACGAGTTGAGGTTTTCTCAAAGATCAGAGCAATGTTTTTGCCCAAAAGATGCTTTTGTTCTGTACCTGAGTATTTTGCTCTTTTTAGGTCACGAGCCATATCTAAAAGATAGGTAAGCTCGCGTTCACTATGATGCATAAGACTCAGCAGATCACGGTTGTGAAGATTGAAACTCATGATAACTCCTTAATTTTTAGTATGTGTTTATTTTGGATGGACTATCACTGTATTTGGCGCCGCTATGAGGAGGTAGGGTTCAATACGCCCTAATCCGTTGGATCGCGAATGATAGGACAGGTCATGCAGTGACCACCGCCACGGCCACGGCCCAGCTCAGAGCTTGGAATCGTAATCACTTCAATGCCTTGTTTACGCAGTAACGTGTTGGTATAAGTGTTGCGGTCATAAGAGATGACAACGCCTGGCTCAAGGGCAAGGACATTGTTACCATCATCCCATTGCTCACGCTCAACTTCGTAGCTATTGCCGCCTGTTTCTACCACTCTTAATTTATCGACCCTTGCGGCTTCTTCTATCACTTTCAAAAAATGTCTGTCATCTTCGCGCACATCTATACCGTGTGGCTTGCTTTCATCAGGACGAATATGAAAGGTCGTAATATGATCTGTCACTGCTGGAAACACATTGACCAAATCAATATCGCAAAACGTAAATACGGTGTCCAAGTGCATTGCAGAACGTTGATTAGGTAAGGCTGCTACGATGATATGGTCAACCGAACCATCGATGAATAAAGTCTTGGCCAGTCTGGTAATCGCTTGTTGTGACGTTCGCTCACCCATACCAATCAGCACGGTTTTGTTGCCGATAGGCATGACATCACCACCTTCTAAGCTACAGCCACTGAGATCTTCTTCAGTATCATCCATCCAAATTTTGAAATCAGCACCTTTAAAGTCTGGATGAAATTTATAAATAGCAGAAATAAGAAGCGTTTCTTGCTGGCGAGCGGGCCAGTACATCGGGTTGAGCGTCACACCGCCATATATCCAGTTTGAAGAATCGCGAGGGAACTGAGTGTTTGGCAGTGGTGGCAATACAAACTCAGTCGTACCTGAAAGTGCGGATAATTTTTTGAGTGATGCCCCAATATCATTCGGTAACTCTTCAGTGGTGACGCCCCCAATTAAAAATGAAGACAGTTTCTTGTGCTCAAGTTTGGTCAGCCAATCTCTCACTTCGCCCGCCAATAAAGTACCGACGTGATTATCGGTGATTTTATGATCCATAATCCACTGCATGGCATCATTATTATCAAGGGTTTGTGCGAGCAGTTGATGCATCTCAACCACCTCAATATCGCGATCTCGCATTTTTGTGACCATATCATAATGATCACTTTTGGCCTTGCTCACCCACATGACATCATCAAACAATAAGTCATCGCAGTTTTGCGGTGTCAGCCTTTGATGGGCAAGACCTGGAGAGCACACCATAACTTTATGTAATTTACCGACTTCTGAATGAACACCTAAAGACTTGTCAGACATTTTTGTATCCTTATGAGGTTTGGGTGAAAGTATCTCACCACTGTTTAGAGGACGAACAATCTGAAAAAAGCAACTGATGTGAAAATTACGACGAACGGTTTTTTGTGATTACAAATGAAAGCGCTTTATTTAGTATGGTCGCTACAAGCTTAACGTACCGCTGTACAGGCCATAGGCTGCATAGATGGCACTGACAGTAATGACTGCAAGCACCACTTTTTCGGCTGTATTGAACAGCTGATAGCTGTGCTCTCTGCGTGCTTTTATATAGAGAACCACGCCAGGAAGATACAATAAAGCAGATAGTAAAAAGTACTGAATACCAGCTGCATACAACAGCCAAATACTATAAAACAGTGCAGTTACCCCAATAACAATGTCTTTTTTGGCGCTCTCGGATGTTTTGTAACCCTCTTTGCGATAGGCCACCAAAAAACCATAAGCGGCAGAAAAGAAATAGGGGATCAAAATCATGGAAGTGGACAGATAAAAGATATTGTTATACGTGCTTTTACTAAAGTAGGTGATGACTAAGAATAATTGTGTCGCTGCAGAAGACACCAGTAGTGCATTTACCGGCACATCAACGGCATTTGTTTTATAAAAGAATTTCGGCATGGTTTCGTCTTTGGCGGCAACGAATAAAACTTCGGCGCAGAATAGCGTCCAAGCCAATAAACCACCGAGCAGCGAGACGACCAAACCTACTGAGATAAAGGTCGCGCCCCACGGGCCAACGGCATACTCTAGCAAATAAGCCATCGACGGGTTTTTCATCGCTGCAAGCTCAGGGAGTGATCTAACACCCATCGCTAAAAAGTTAACCAGCATTAATAGTACTAACGTAAAAATGAATCCCAATACGGTGGCTTTGCCAATATCAGAGCGTTTTTTGGCGCGTGCAGAATACACACTGGCCCCTTCAATACCAATAAATACCCATACCGTCACCATCATCATGTTTTTAACTTGATCAGGGACTGACCCTAGATCCGTCTCTCTGCCCCAAAAGTCGCTGTTAAACAGATCCATATTAAAGACCGTAAAAATAATGACAATAAAGGTGAACAGCGGTATCACTTTGGCGATGGTGATCAACGTATTGACTGAGGTAGCCGTCTGAATACCTTTAGTAATCATGAAGTTATATGCCCACAATAATACAGAGGCACCCACTAATGCAGTCAGAGTATTGCCATCTCCAAACACATTAAAAAAATAACCCAGCGTACTAAATATCAGCACGTAGTAACTGACGTTACCCAACCAAGCAGAGAGCCAGTAGCCCCATGCAGAGTTAAAACCCATATAGTTACCAAAACCTGCCTGTGCGTAGGCATAGACCCCACTGTCAAGTTCAGGTTTGCGATGTGCTAAATTTTGGAACACGAAGGCAAGCATCAGCATGCCAACGCCAGTGATTACCCAGCCAATCAATGAGGCACCAGGGCTTGCGGTTTCAGCGATGTTTTGCGGCAATGAAAAGATACCACCGCCTATCATAGAGCCTACGACAAGGGCAATGAGTGCGGTAAAGTTTAGATTTTTCTCGGATGGATTATGCGTTGTTTCAGACATGGTGAAGACCTTTTATTCTCTAATTGAGAAATATATGAAAGCAACAAAATAGATTTGGTCTTGAAGAATACTTAAAAACAGTGTTTAATATATGAAAACTCCACAATATTAGCATGGAATATTATAGTTTTGTTAGCTCAATGGCCATCATTAAAAATATTTATGTATCTATACCAGTAAAATAACTGTGATAACTCATGATAAAAATGTTTGCTATGGCAGCAGTTTTTGTACAAGCAGTATCCTGAGTTGGTCAAAAAATTTGCAGGGCTATATTGGATAAATCATACAACACTCAAAATAAATTCAGTTTCCGATGGTTTATTGAGGTGGTATCGAGTACCATAACCACAATATAATTATGGATTTATTGATATTTCTGACTAGGTCGTGTCCTAACCGGCCCAATATCCGATGATTCAACTGTATGTCGAACATCTTATATAAATCACTTACCATCCCGCCTTGGCGTAGAAATTGTCTTGTGCCCACACAGCGCCAATATTGTCAGTTATCGTGATCGACACGAGGTGTGCTCGATCTGATTTCCTACACCCAACACGGCCTATACTAAAAATCATTAAAATCATTAAAATTTTTAAATTGAGGACATGCCCTAATACGGTTAAAAGACGTATGGGTTGGTTATTTTTTGTTTTATTTCCGCATATAAATAATATATAGGAACCGTTATGAAAAAAGCATGGGTTTTGATTCTATTGCTTGTCGTGGCCGCCGCTGCCGGTTGGTATTACTGGCAACAGCAGCAACTTGCACAAGCCCTACCGCTAGGGATAGTCAGCTCAAACGGTAGACTGGAGCTTGAGCGGTTTGATATTGCTAGCCTTTATCCAGGCAGAGTTGAGCAAATGCTGGTGGCGGAAGGGGAAGATGTCGATATCGATCAGCTGCTTGTTAAGCTGTCTTCTTCACAAAGCGAAAGTCAGTTAGTGGCGGCACAGGCAACCGAGCAGCGCGCACATGAAATGGTGTCACAGGCACGGGCGGGTCGTAAGCAAGGAGAGCAGGCAATGGCGCGTGCCAACGCCCAAATTGATGCGCAGATTGAACAGCAAAAAGTAGCCAAAATGGAGTTGGATAATGCCCGCAAGATGCGCCGCGAAGATTTGGTTTCAGACTCAGAAGTGACCAAACGCCAAGCGGCATACAATGGCGCGGTTGCGGTCGTGCAAGCGGCTAGAGCAGCGTACGCAGAAGCGCAGGCAGCCGTTCAACAAATCGATGCTCAAGTAGCGGAAGCAAATGCTGGCGTCAATCAGGCCAAAGCTCAAGAAAAATCTGCCGCATCGATGAATGATGATATGTTGATACGCAGCCCTAAAGCTGGCCGCGTGGAATACCGAATTGCTGAGGTTGGTAGTGTGATTGCAGCAGGCAGCAAAATGGTCAGCCTGCTAGATACAGAGGATGTGTCTATGAATCTTTTTTTACCTAACGGGCAGATGAGTGGCTTACAAGTCGGTAATGATGCGAGAGTCGTGCTGGATGGTCTGGATAGTGTGTGGCCAGCAAAAGTCTCGTTTATTGCGTCACAAGCACAATTTACGCCCAAGTCAGTGGAAACGCAGAACGAGCGCGAAAAGCTCATGTTTAAAGTGCGTATCAAGTTACCTGTTGAGGTAGCCAAAGAATACAAAGGCCTACTCAAGGGCGGCATGACAGGTAATGGTTATGTGCGTAGCAATACCGACGTAGTATGGCCGAGCAATCTTGCTATAAACCTTCCCAGAAAAGGCCAATCCTAATTTCTCACGTTCGAGTATGACAGCAGAAAATGACGTCATAAATTATTCAGATGGTTTTACAACCGAAGAGTTATCTTTATGAATAAATTAACGATACAAACTGTGAGATAACGTATGGATAGCCAACATACCGCCGTTGAAATTAACACTGTTTCGCATACATATGGCAAGACGGTTGCTCTTGATAATATTTCCCTAAATATTTTACAAGGGAGCACCGTTGGGCTAATTGGTCCTGATGGTGTTGGAAAATCAACGTTGTTGTCTCTTATTGCAGGGGTCAAGGTCATTCAAAATGGCTCTGTGCAAGTATTCGGTAAGGATATGGCAGAAAAATCTGCACGTGAGGCGTTGTCAAAACGTATCGCCTTTATGCCACAAGGCTTAGGGCATAATCTTTATCCAACTCTGTCGGTATATGAGAACGTGGAATTTCATGCGCGACTGTTTGGATTGAATGCGCATGAGCGCCATGTACGAATAGCCCGTTTACTTGAGGCAACTGGGCTAGCACCATTTCCTGAGCGTGCGGCTGGCAAGCTTTCGGGCGGAATGAAGCAAAAACTGAGCTTATGCTGTGCGTTGGTGCACAATCCTGACTTACTGATTCTTGATGAGCCAACCACAGGGGTAGACCCTTTATCACGCCGTCAATTTTGGTCATTAGTGGCCTCGTTACAAGCTGAACGTCAAGAGATGACGGTCATCGTGTCGACAGCCTATATTGATGAAGCCAAAAATTTTGAATACCTGCTAGCGATGGATGATGGCAAGCTCTTAGCCAATCAGCGGACGCAAACCGTCATGACAGAGCTGAATGTCACGTCACTTGAAGAGGCCTACATCAAGCTATTGCCACCAGAGAAACAAACGAATGCAGGCGCGTTGGTTATCACGCCATTTGTCCCTGATCCTGATGCACCGCCCGCTATTGAGGCAAAAAATCTAACCAAACGTTTTGGAGATTTTACAGCGGTTGATAATGTCAGCTTTTGTATTGAAAAAGGTGAGATTTTTGGTTTTTTGGGGTCTAACGGTTGTGGCAAATCGACCACGATGAAAATGCTGACTGGATTGATTGATAAAACAGAAGGCTCAGCCAAACTGCTGGGTCAATCTATCGATGCAAGTGACATAGCGACAAAAATGCGCGTCGGTTATATGTCGCAGTCTTTTTCGCTTTATGAAGAATTGAGCGTACGTCAAAACTTAGAGCTGCATGCAACCCTTTATCAAATAGAAGGGGAGCGTGGACAGCAAGCTGTAAAGGATGCATTAGATAAATTTGACCTCAGTGCTGTAGCGGATACAGCGCCAGCCTCATTGTCACTGGGTATCCGCCAACGATTACAGCTGGCAGCGGCTTGTCTGCATCATCCTGAAGTATTGATTTTGGATGAGCCAACCTCAGGTGTGGATCCTGGTGCTCGTGATATGTTTTGGCGACAGTTATTGACGCTTTCACGAGAAGATAAAATCACGATATTTATCTCTACTCATTTTATGAATGAGGCCAGCCGATGCGATCGTATCTCTTTTATGCATCGTGGTCGCGTACTGGTCGTTGGTACACCGACAGAGCTGACACGTAATAAACAAGCAGAGGATCTCGAAGAAGCCTTTGTAGAGTATCTGCTTGAAGATGAGAAAAATAACACTGAACCCACCAGCCAAAACGACTCGACTGAAAACACACCAGTAGAATCAGCGACCATAGCGTCTGAACCTGATAGTCAAACCAACGAAACTGACACGTTTAAGTATTGGTTTACCACTGTTTGGACATTTGCCACTCGCGAATTTAAAGAGCTATTACGCGATAAAATCAGGCTATTTTTTGCTATCGTTGGACCCATTATTTTGATGGTCATGACTGGTTGGAGTATCTCGTTTGATGTGCACGATTTACCTTATACGATACTCGATCAAGATCACTCTGCACAAAGTCGACAGTTGACGGAGTACTTTTCGGGCTCAGAATATTTTACATCTACGTCACCCGTACACTCTATAAAAGCAGCCGAATACGCGCTTAGAAGCTCTGAGACGCAATTGGTCATTGATATTCCAGTGGATTATGGACGTGATTTATTGGCCAATAGACAACCAGAAGCGAGCTTTTACATTGATGGGACAGTGCCATTCAATGCGGCCAATATTGAGGGCTATGTAGGAGGAATTATGACGATATATATCACAGACCTTCTGCAAGATACTGGCTTGCCTATCGATTTAGACCCTGCCGCTGAAGTGGTTCCGCGCTTTATGTATAACCAAGACTTTAAAAGCGTGAATGCGGTCATCCCAAGTGTGCTAATGATGATACTCATGTTGATTCCAGCAATGATGACCACGCTGGGAGTGGTGCGTGAGCGCGAAATTGGCTCAATATCAAACCTCTACACGTCACCAGCCAGTGTGCCTCAATATCTGCTCGGAAAACAGCTACCTTATGTTGTTCTGGGACTGATCAATTATTTCATACTTGTGCTCATGGCTATATTTTGGTTTAAAGTGCCCATAAAAGGCTCTTTTTTGGCGATGTCTTTTGGCGCATTGTTGTTGGTCTATGTGTCTACAGGACTGGGGCTTTTAGTGTCTAGTTTGGTTCGCACACAGGTTGCCGCCTTGTTTGTCACCGCCATCGTCACTCTGATACCCACCATTAACTACTCTGGGTTGTTGTACCCGCTCTCTAGTATGGACGGCATCGCTTATGCCATTGGGGTCGGGTTCCCCGCATCTTGGTATCAGCGTATCAGTATTGGCGGCTTTACCAAAGGGCTGGGTTGGTCTAGCTTTTTGACTGAGTATATGGTCTTGACAGCTTTTGCCTTGGCATTTATCACACTTGCCTCTATTTTCCTGAAAAAGCAGGAGGTATAAATGCAGACTTTTAAAAATATCTGGACGTTGACCATCAAAGAGTTGCGCAGTCTGTTTGGAGACAAGATACTGTTTCTCATGATTGGCTTCGTGTTCTCTGTCACTATCTATACTGTGGCAGAAGGTATCAATACGGATGTACGTAATGCGCCCGTAGGTATTATAGATTTAGACCGTACGGCGCTGACCAGACAAATTCAGGATGCCCTACAACAACCTTACTTTCTACTTCCTGTCGATGTAAAACGCGAAGATGTTGGTGAATTGATGGACAAAAGCAAGCTGATTTTTGTGTTGGAGTTTCCACCTGGGTTTGAACGGGATGTGCTGGCTGGACGAAAACCGCAAGTTCAGCTGCTAATTGATGCGACCACCATGACTCAAGCAGGTATTGGGCAGGCTTATATTATCCAAATATTCAATCAGGAAGTGAGTGATTTTTTAAAGCAAGAAGATATACCCTTGTTAGTCAAGCCAGTACTGAACATGGTACTTAATCCAAATGGAGACAGCTACTGGTATACACCAGTTATGGAAGTGTGCAATATGATTGCGCTCTTGGCAATAGGGCTGTCTGGTGCTGCCGTTATTCGTGAACGCGAACGTGGCACCATCGAGCATCTCTTGGTGATGCCCGTTAATACAATAGAAATCGTGATTTCAAAAATACTTGCCAATGGCTTGGTGATTCTATGTGCCTCCATGTTATCGATGATTTTTGTGGTCCAATATCTGCTTGGTATTCCCATTAATGGATCACTGCTTTTATTCGGTAGCGGTGTGGTCGTGTATCTTTTCTCCATATCTTCTCTAGGCATTATGCTGTCAACCATAGCACCGAGTATGCCGCAGTTTGCCTTATTGATGTTGCCCGTCTTAGTCGTATCGTTACTCTTATCTGGCTCTATAGCACCGCGCAGCAATATGCCCGAAGCGGCACAAATGATAAGCGAGTATTGGCCCACGACTCAGTTTGTCAGCTTTACTCAAAATGTTTTATTCCGTAATGCTGGCTTGGACATTGTTTGGCCTGAGCTATTAGTCATGACAGGTATCGGCGTCGTGTTTCTTATTTTTGCTTTAGTACGATTTAAAGCGATGCTTGAAAAGCTAGGATAATGTGCAAAACAGACTGGCCCAATTTGGCTCAATAAAAGCCAGTCATACATATAACGACATCCTAGGATAGCTTCTATGAGACGTCCTAGGGCGTGTTTGATACTCGACCATGGCACTGAATTAAAAATAATGATAGAGAATATAAGGAGAAGAAGCGCATGTTTCCATTATCCAAAATTGTGAGTTTGGGAGCATTGGTCTTGATCTTAAGCGCCTGCCAAAGCACACAGGTTGTTCGCCAAAGTGACATTTCTATTCCGACAACATTTGACGAAAACAAAGCGGCGAAGGGCAGTCCAGAAATTAGCCACTGGTGGCGACAATGGCAAGATCCGCTATTAAGTCGCCTAATAGAGCAAGGCTTACAAGACAGCCCCGATATCCGTATCGCTGAAAGTCGTTTTGCAGAAGCAGTGGCAATCAGTCGTCTTGCCACTGCTGATCTTGGGCCACAAGCTGGCGTCAATGCTTCAGCGGGCATTATAAATGGTTCGGCTCATCTATCTGCAAATGACAACCTCAGTCGTCTATTGGGTGCTGGTACAGCGCTGCTGGAGACGCACCAAGATATAGACAGCAGTCATGCTAATGCGGGATTCTCTGCTGCGTGGGAGCCAGATATATTTGGCAGAAAACAAAGTGATGCTGATGCCGCCCGTTATGCGGCGTTGGGCGTGCAAGAAAAAGTATATGGCGCGCAAATGCTACTAGCAGATAAAATTGCTGATCACTATTTTCAGGCCCGTGCCGCCCAGCAGCGTGAAGTCATTACCGCCCGCAATGTAGAGATATTGACGCGCTTTGAGCGATATATAAAAGGGCGTTTTCAAGCGGGTCAAGTCACCATGTATGAAGTCAATAATGTCCAAAGTAAACTCAATGCTATGCGTGCGAAGAAAAGCACAATCAATGCAGAGTATGCAATGCACGTACGTAGCATAGCTGTACTTATCGGGCAAGTACCGCAAGGTTTTGAGCTGCCTTCTACGACTGTAGACATTCTCAATCATCAACCGAGTGCGCCCAATGGCCAAACGCCACAAGGGTTGCTAGAACGTCGTCCAGATCTGCGTGCCTATGGCGCACAAGTCAATGCCTATTCTGCCAAACTGGCAAGTGCCAAAGCCGATCTGCTGCCACGTTTCTCCATTCGTTTTTTAGGTCAAGGTGGACGCATTGATGTCGACAGTGATGTGCCAGATTTGAAAGGTTGGGGCAGTATATTGAGTGTGGGTATACAGGTTCCCATTTTTACAAACGGTCGGATTAAGGCCAATATTGACAGCGCAGATGCTCGTTTGCAAACGGCGCTACTGCAATATGATCGACGGCTACTGCGTGCGCTTGGTGAGGTAGATAATACCTATCAAGCACATCAGGCGCTCGCTCAGCAACAAAAATTGCTAGATACGGCCTATCAGCAGTCTGCCAAGCGTGCCAGCGATGCCGAAAAACTGTTTCGTTATGGTTATCAAACGTTAGATGACGCTCTGACAGCGCAGCTGGACTCAGAACAAATACAAGCAAACTTGATTTACTCGCAACTTGCTCGAGCACAGATGCTACTGAACCTTTACAAGTCATTGGGAGGAGGGTGGGTAGAGAATGTTACTGCGAAGGCATCATAAATTCAGGCAGCTTATGAGAGGTTATACTCACTTATAAGAGGATACTGAAAAAATCTGAATCTTCGGAATGTAGTACGAGCATGAGTTAGCTGTGTAATAAATTAATAAGGCTTAAAGAAGTTGTATACCGTGCTCCATTTTATTATGCCAATACATAGGAACAGTGGCTTGAATAGCTACCCCTGTGATGGTGGCGTCATTTAATACTTCAATAAGTATGCGAACAACGCTTTATCTGATTTTAGAGGTATGGTTTCGATGTTTTCATCATCATATCGGTATTCATACGATTAGGGGCAATTGGTAGTACTCTACAGATTGGCTCGATCCCATGTGCCTGCTTGTTAACATCAATAAAATTTACCATCACCGCTGCTTCTGACTTTGAGCTTGCACTGAAGTAAGAGTGGTTCAATCTATAGGCTTTTCGATACCGTCAAAATAGGGAGATAAATACCCTTATTATTAAGGGTTATTAAGGGCTACATAATAAAAATCCCTTGAAGCGTAAGGCTTGCAAGGGTTTTTTAAGGATTATTCAGGACTGTTAATACAATAATTGGTGCGCCACCACCACGCAACGACTAACTTAGTGAAAGCCTTTTTTAATAAGGGTTTTATGGTTATATATATTATTTTTAACAACAAATTTAACAACATACGAATATCGCTATATCTGTTTGGATTGCGATATTATAGTATCTTTATGAAGTACTGTTAGTGCTTTTCAAATACATTATATATACAGCCTTGAGTTTACTGACCTATGCTGTCAAATCTGTAGACATTAACTTGGGAGATTTTAGTTACGCAGCCTGACGATAAAAGTCAAACCACACCTGTCTTGGCGTTTTATAGCCTAAACCCTTTTGGATTCTAGTCTGGTTGTACTCAAGCTCAATATATTTAGTGACTATCACTGATGGCTTCGAACCTTTTTTTATAGTCTTCGTGAT